>JADFLZ010000230.1 GCA_022564135.1 Candidatus Zixiibacteriota bacterium | reverse complement strand
GGTCCGGGTCAAACCATAGACTTATGAAGAACCCATTGTAAGTGTTGCCGCTCTTATTAATGAGCTTGTATTTGGAATAGATTGAAAAATCCTCAGTTGATATTTCTACATACTTATCGGCCCAGACAGTATGCTGAACTTCTATTTCAAGTCCAATAGATGAGCTGGCATCGTTGTTATGAACAGCGCTATTGGCGTCGTTATAAACGCTCCAGAGAGTCTGCTTTCCTGTTAGCAGCGGATTTCCTGAGCTGCCAACTGGGGCACCTTGGGATGACGGCCAGTCCAGATAGTCTTGATTTGGATTTGAGGCCATACTGTCGCTGTAAATTTTATAGACCCGGTACAGAGAGTCAGTATCAGCCCCAGGTATAAATGTCCCGCCGTTTATTGGTCCCGGCCAATAATCAGTAGAGTAGTCAGCTGCTGACACCAATGTATCTCCCGTAGATGAATTTATTCCGGCAAACCAGAGTCCTGCCGCGAAACAGACTGTTCGGTTGGATGTGCCGTTGATTATATTGTCAATACCAGAGTAAGGGTAGTAGAAGCCGTCATTCTTGCCAAATACAGCGGTCCTGTCATAGGAAAAAGAGCCGACGTTACTGACAAACATGAGGACGTTGTTAGCATCAATATATTTATCTTGTTGAATGATTTGCTGGCCCGAAGAGGCTAAAGGAATATCATATTTATCAGGAGGAGGCAGAGCATAAGCAGTGGCTATTACTAGAGCCATGAAAATAAGCGAATATTTCAGGCTTTTCAATTTCACGAGTACTGGTTCCTAAGATTTTATTCAGCTAACAGACCCCTCAATAATAAAGACAATAATGATAATATCGGCTCTTTTTATCTACTCTAAAATAACCCAGGACAGTTTTTTGTCAACTATAATTTAGCTGCCCCCTCTGAAGATGTGATCTATGATTATCGTAAGGTCAAGTATTGTAATAGAACCGTCATAATTTATATCTCCAGCTTCTAATGGCTCAGGTGAGGGGCCGCCCCGAAAAATATAGTCTATCAAGAAAGTAAGGTCGGCAATATCAATCCGCCCATTTCTATTTATATCGCCCTGTCTGTGGCCTATCACCTCAATAGAATCGACAAGACTAAATGATGAAGAGTCTGCGAAAATGCCTGTGACTGAATAGGGCCTGTTACGAGTTCCCCAAAGTATTCCATAAGTTTCCAGAAATTCCTTAGCAGGAAAGACTATTTGCCAGACAGGACCGCTATGTCCTGGGTGCGAGGGCAATAAAGTGGTAGAAACCGGAGCGATAGAATCATTAATTATAATGCTGGAGCCGTCGATACCGTCAACATTTGATCCGGTAGACCAACCCAAAAAAGCAGTGTCCATTAGCGGTTCAATGGCAAACTTGAATACAGCATATTGTGGGTCAGGTTTGAGAAAGGAAATCAGCTCAGGCTCTACGGGAGGTTCAAAATTCAGTATTTCTTTTAATCTAGTTATAGATGAAAGACGGTCGTAGGAATGACCTACGGCCAACTTAAAAAATATTTCCTGTGTATCCCCGGGGGCAAAGGTTAGGGGGCCAAAGGTGGCCATCATGCGAACATCTGTTGAATTTGTATCGATATCACCAAGTCCTGTTACAGGATCGCCCGGAACTGCATATCTGGTGCCGTTGGGCAGGGGAATGCCACCGCGTGAAGCGTCAAGTCCATTCATATACTGATATGTCCATACGAAGGTCTGGGGGTCAGTTCCGTTTATATATCTCATAAATGAATACATAGGCGGGCCACTTATTAATTTTCCTCCGAAAGCAGGCGGAGCGGAACCATAGTCTGAATCGGCGCCATCATTGTAGCAGAAAAAGATATTATCCAAAGTATCACAGCCGATCAAATCGTCACCGGCATTGCCGAGATCCGGGTCAAACCAGAGGCTAATAAAGAAATCGTTATAAGTATTGCCGCTCTTATTAATCAGCTTGTACTTGGAATATATAGAAACTGCTTCCGGGCCAATTAAATCTGTTGGCGGCGGAGTGGCTCTAAATTCAAAAGTATCTATTGGTATCTCGTTGGGTGTTCTTAATCTGAATACTGTTCCGGGTTCGGGAAGTTTTTGATTGAAAGGCGGCGCTGTTCCACCATTCCAGTTTATGAGCACAGTTCGGGCCATGACTTCTTCATCGCCATTAACGGCAGCGTCATAAGTGCCTGCAAGTATTTCAGCGGCTCTTGTTTGGTATCCAGATTCTCCCGGAGTTGAATCAGTAGGATATACCCAGTATATCCAGTCTGTATAAGGGTCGTTGTTAAAAGTAGAGGCAGAGTGTTCACCCAAACCACCAAAAGAGACATCGTTTACGCAGCCCCAGGATTCTAAATTATAAACTGAATCCTCGCCAAAATCGAGCTGCCAGACTACCATTCTGATGTCATCGCTTTGGTCGTTTGGAGTCCCAATCCCGATATTCCAAAGTTCAAATGGTACCCAGGTTGCAAGGTTATCCTGCCACCGTCTGACCGCAATACTTCCGCCGCCAAGGCTGCTATCGTAATCTCCTGAAAAATTAGTATGGCCAGTGAACCTCATTTCATAATCCCATAAGCCGAGGTCTTGTGGATTGTCGTTTCTCAATACGCGGGAAAGAAAGGCATCATAGCTGCCACGAGTACCGCTGCCACAACTGCCGCCATTGTCTCCGGTATGAAAAGCCCATAGTCCGGCACCAACCTGTTGGGCATCGCCAGGGCTATCAGATACCGGGAAACCCTGAAAGTTGAATGCTCCGCTTGAGGGAGGATTCAGCACACCAGCACCATTGGCAACAACCTCGAATGACACAAAATTACCATCGGGGTTGGAGACCAGTACCAAAAAGCCATCAGTAACTGTCGTGTTCTCGCCGTTAAAAGTAGTCTGGTTAAAAAGTAAAGTGTCATTTGTTGAAGTGTTAAAGAGGTGCCAAACTGTTCCCAGGCTTGAGTCTCGGGCAGTGGTCACTCTATAGTCAAAATCTGTCATGGCCGAAGGATCGATTATTTTAACTTCTACCAGAATCGAAGTAGTACCCAGCTGATGAACAGAAATACCAATCGGGAGCGGGATGGTATCACTACCTGGTTCATCGCTGGCCCAGACAGTATGCTGGATTTCTACACCTAGACCGGACGCTGTACTGGCATCATTGGTATGAAATATCGGGTTAATATCATTGTAAACAGCCCAGAGCATCTGGTCACCCAGGATTTCCGGATTCCCCAGCGGATTTAGAGGAGCGCCCTGAGAAACGGGCCACTCGAGATAATCTTGATTGGGATTCGCCAATTGACTGTCTGAATAGACTTTATAGACTCTGTATTGCGGCAAAACGTCAGCATCGGGAGTAAATGTACCTCCGACCATTGGTCCGGGATAGTAATCATCGGCATATTCGGACACAGAAACCAACGTGTCTCCAGTTGAAGCGTTGACTCCGGCAATCCATATACCGGCCGCAAAACATACTGTATTGGTAGCTAAGCCGGCATTAATATCGCTGAGGCTCAGAAAGGGATAGTAGAAGCCGTCATTCTTGCCAAGGATTCCGCCCTGGTCATAGGCAAACGAACCCTTATTTGTGACAAACATCAGTACTCGATTTCCATCTATCCAGGTCCATGTGTCACGAATCTTTTCATTTGTCGTATTCTGCTCAGAGACGGTTTGACCAGAAGGAGGCAGAGAATTGGTCGAAAAGGGGAGAACTATCAAAAGCACGAGAGCATTGACTAAGCATCTTATATTCATTTGTACACCTGCAGGGTTTAGTGTTGGTACAGTATAGTTAATTTAAATGATTTTGAGTAATGTGTCAATATGTTTTGATTGAAAAAGAAAAGCAGGTCGCCTTATCGACAACCTGCTATTCGTGCTTCTTCTTGAAGTCTTTTACTTAACCCTGCTGGTTGTTGTCCTCAACTTTGTCTAACTGATTCTTGGATATAAAGTAGTAGACCACAAAAGCTATACCTGCCAATATCAGCGCCATGCCGATAACGCTTTCGCCTGAGACATGGTAAGGGGCCATCTCGTGCCATAGAAAAGGAATACCAATTGCTACCAGAATCATGCCCCATTTGACATTATTCAAAGAATTGCTCCTGCCGTAGCCTCTGAAGAGGAATTTGACCTTTTCGTCGACCAGGCCGGCGTCG
Organism: Candidatus Zixiibacteriota bacterium; assembly: GCA_022564135.1. Classification (GTDB taxonomy): domain Bacteria; phylum Zixibacteria; class MSB-5A5; order GN15; family FEB-12; genus JACZWU01. Next base: position 442 of record JADFLZ010000230.1, on the reverse strand, counting down.
ATCAGTCTCTTGCGGGTCAGGTATTCAGTGAACAGTTTTACTACCATTACGAAGGCAGAGAATACTATCGCTACTACAAATATTTCAGTATCCATTGATGGCTTCCTTTCGGTTTAAGTTCAATTTACTGTTTCTGTCATATTTGACCGCTCTCAGAGCAGATTGTTGCAAGAACGATTTAATTTCAAAATTGTAACATCTTTTTGGCTGAACTGTCGTATAGAGTGTCAGAATGACTGAAGATAAAAATCTCATTAACCGTATAATTAGCGGGGAAAAAGATGCCTTTGCCGGGCTTATCGAGCAGTATAAAAAGCTCGTTTTTCATATTGTCTTTAGAATAGTCAAATCTGAAGAGGAAAGAGAAGATATCTGTCAGGAGGTATTTATCAAGGTTTATCAGGGTTTGAAAGGGTTTAAAGGAGATTGCAAATTGTCCAGT
>JADFLZ010000229.1 GCA_022564135.1 Candidatus Zixiibacteriota bacterium | reverse complement strand
AGGAAATCGCCGCCGAACGGCTGACTGACATCGTAGTAAAGTTCGACTCGATTATGGACCCGGCAACTATCAACAGTTCGACTTTCAGAATCTTCGGCAGATGGTCAGGTCCGGCTACGGGTCTGTTTCAATTTGAAGATGGAAACAGACAAGTACGGTTCACTCCTGATGAACCATTTTTTGCAGGTGAATGGATAACTGTTTCATTGTCCAAAGGAATTACTACATCTAATGCCACTCCGATAGCGGCCGGTTACAGCTGGAATTTCTGGGCAAAATCCGATTTTTCGTCTATTGTCCAGTCGCTCGATACTGTTTTCACGGTAAGAGACAGCGGCGAAGGACATATTCAGTGTTACGGAGCTTATGCCGGAGACTTAAACGATGACGGCTACAGCGACCTTACTATCATAAATGAAATATCAGACGATGTCCGGGTAGCCTTAAATGACGGCACCGGATCATTTTCAGGATTTACAACTTATCCTTTTTCCGGAAACGGCGTGGCCAGCCCTAACGAAGGCGCAGACTTTAACGGCGATGGTTTCATAGACCTGGCCATAGGGGCAACCGCTACCGACAAATTGAGGATTTTGCTTGGTGACGGTTCAGGCGGATTTACCTCAGTAGTCGAATACACCGGCGGGCTTGGGATGCGGGGTGTAACTGTAATGGATATTGACGGCGATGGTGATGATGATATTTGTACCGCAAATAGTATCGGTAACGATATAACTATTTTCCTTAATGACGGCAACGGAGTCTTTTCTACAGTCGTCTCTGTTGAAAGCGGCTCATCGGGCGAGTTTGCCTGCGCTGCCGCCGACGCCAACAATGACGGCATACCGGATCTGTTTGTGGGGACGCAGGGCAGCCGGGAAATAGTGCTGCTGCTTGGAGACGGACAAGGCGGGTTAGTGTTTGCCTCTAAAGTTGATGCTATGGGCCGACCCTGGATGTTAGCTGTCGGGGACGTAAATGGTGACGGAAATGTTGATGTGGTCTGTGCAAATTCTACCGATGACAATGCAGTAGTAATTTTCGGGAACGGACTGGGTGGTATGTCTCCTGCTGTAATTTATGAGGTACCGCCATTTGCGATTGCTATTGACCTGGGTGATCTGGATGGCGACGGCGACCTGGATATGGTAACAAGTTCTTTTACTGGCAACATCTTTCGAATATTTGAAAATGACGGCAGCGGCAATTTTATAAATCCGCAGGACTATCCGGCCAGTTCAACAGCTTCCTGCTGCATTTTACACGACCGCAACAACGATGGCATCCTTGATTTTACCGGAATAGACGAAATTGACGACCTGGTCTTCCTGTTTACAAGCAGCTGTTGCGCCGGGCAGAGAGGCGATTTTAATTCAGACGGCATAAATGCAAATATTCTCGACCTTACTTTTATCGTCGATTTTATTTTCAGGGGCAGCGGCGACAACGGCCAGTGCCAGCTTGAAAGTGACATTAACGGCGACGGCAAGACGTTAGATATACTGGACTTAACCTATGTCGTCGATTTCATATTCAGGGGCGGCGGACCTCCCGTCAATTGCCCATAATCAATTATTGAGAAGCTTCTTGTATATGCTAAATTCTGCGGTTCTTGCTACCGAACAATCTATAAACAGAACCGTATAGAAATTTGTGGTTGCGTTTATTTGAAATTTCTCTATTTTAGACAGATAAGTACCGCCACTGAATTACAACCCTTATCAAACCTCTTTAATTTTGAGGAAAAAAACGATGTCGAAACGATTCCTGATTTTATTAGCAGCAGCTATTCTTGGCCTTTTTTCAATAGTACAGGCAGACCCGCCGGTTCTTAATTCTGGTTACGAATTGACCGAATATGAGAAGCTCTTTCTAAAAGCAACTAACTGGCCGGAGCAGCAGGCCACATCTGAAGTACTTTCTGATCATGAGGGCCCTGCTATTCAGGCTACCTGGATTGGGGCAACGCAATGGATGAGCGGGAGAGACAATAACTATGAAACCTTTGGCGGAAGTATTGCAAAAGGGGTGGATTTCTTTGGCAGCAGTATTTTAATTACAGAATATATACCTGTCGAAATCATATTTGACAGTGACACCGCTAATTGGTCAAATATTCAGGTCTTCCGCCGGGATAATGCCTACAACTCAGCAGGAGTAGGAACTTTCCCGGGTTCTGCCTGGGACATCTCCGACACCGCAAATCCCCGCAGGCTGAATCTTTGCATAACAGAATTTGAGCATACCTCTACTCCTCCCGTCAATTTTCACTGGGACCCGGATAGCAGCACTCTGGGAAATTTTGAATATCTGTTTATTATGAATTCGTCTTATGATTCTACCGGCACAGCTTATGCCGGGATTAATATTTTGACAGGTGACCCGGACATTCTTTACGCCTGGTGGCCGCGGCTTGCAACCGGACACTCTTATTTTGAAACCGAGCCGGCGTCTATTGAGATATTAGCTTTGATGAGCTTAAACGCCATAGCTTTTGAAAATGATGCTATCCTGAATTGGTTTTTGAGCGGCGCTTCAGCCGATCACTTTGTGATTTTCTGGGGAAATTCTTCGCCCCCGACTGATACTTTAGTCGTGCTCGACGGTACAATAAACGATTATTGGCATTCAGGGCTGACCAAGAATATGTCATACTTTTACCAGGTCGGGGCTTATGATGACTTAGACGTTGAAATTAATTTAAGCGTAGAAGCGGCTGTTTCCACTCAGGAGATGAGCAATCAAGTAAACCTTGTCGGCTACTGGAACAAGTACTCTAACTACGGTGATTGCTGGGGGTATGTTGATCAGGCAACCGGCAGAGAATACGCCCTTATCTGCGCCCGATTCAATGGTTTGAGTATTATCGATATAGATACTTTTCCTCAGGTTGAAGTCGGCTTTGTACCTGGTACCGCTGATTTAAAAGATGTAAAGATTTACAAGAATTATGCCATTATTGTGTCTGAAAACGCTTCTACAAAGATCGTTGATTTAAGCGATCCCAGTAATCCCCAGCAGATAGCAATAATTGCAGGAGGCAGACATAATTGTATGGTAGACGGCGATTTTGTCTATTTTGGTGGTGGATCAAATGGCGTCGTCATCTATGATATCTCTAATCCAGGCGCCCCACAGTTCGCTGGTCAGCATCTGCCCTATTACTACCACGATTTTGCAATACGAAATGACATATTGGCGGCCTGCGCGATAAACGGCCAAGGCATAGATTTACTGGATGTCAGCAACAAGGCTTCAATTCAGGTAGTTAGTCAATTTAATTATCCCTCCTCAGGTGCACACAATGCCGCATTCAGCGAAGATGGCAATTACATTTTTATTGGGGATGAAGTCGGTGGGTCAGGACGTCACACACGCGTATTTAATATTTCTGACTACAATAATGTATTCAAAGTGGCTGACATCATAATAGGTGCTGTAGCACATAACTGTTATGTCAGAGAAGATAAGCTCTTAATAGCTCATTATTCAGAAGGCGTTAGAATCTGGAATATTTCTGATCCTACAACCCCATTTGAAGAAGGCTACTTTGACCCACCGGGCGGAAGCGTCTGGAGTGTTTACCCTTATTATCCGTCTGGAAGATTTATAATATCTGATATGATTAACGGTCTGTTTGTGTTTGAATCGCCTCTTTTGCCTCCTCCTGCCGGCTGCTGCCAGGGCAACCGCGGAGATATGAACGGCGACGATAACGCCAGCTCTGACATTCTTGATTTAACTTACATTGTAGACCTGATATTCAGAGGTGGCTCCGATATCTCTTGTCCGGAAGAAGGGGATATAAATGGAGACGGAGTATCTGGAAATATCTTGGATTTGACATTCGTAGTCGACATAATCTTCAGAGGCGGCCCCCCGCCCGGCCCATGTCCTTTATGAGTAACAGGCTTATTCCTGAAATTTCGCAAGATTCTCTGTTGATGTTGTCGGATTTTGTGCTTTATTAGCCGAAATGTTGTATAACAAAAAGATTTCAGGAAATTATAAAGAGATATTTCATGCCTAAGAATTTTGCATTGACCGGCTCATCGGGCTATGTGGCCCCCCGTCATTTAAAAGCGATTAAAGATACCGGCAATAATCTGGTAGCTACGGTTGACCCCAATGATTCGGCGGGAATCCTGGATAAATACTTTGAAGATGTTCGTTTTTTCACAGAATTCGAGCGCTTTGACAGGCATCTGGACAAATTAAGAAGAGAAGGCGAGGGAAAAGCTATAGACTTTATTTCCGTCTGCTCTCCCAATTACCTTCACGACGCCCACTGCCGTCTGGCTCTCAGAATCGGAGCAGACGCAATCTGTGAAAAACCAGTCGTTTTAAATCCCTGGAATATAGATGCTCTGCAGGAACTCGAACAGGAAAGCGGCAAGAAAATATATACTATTTTGCAATTGAGAGTTCACCCGGCTTTGATAAAACTGAAACAGCAGCTCGACCAGGATAAATCCGGAAAAAAGAAAGAAGTTAACCTGACCTACATAACTTCGCGCGGCCCCTGGTATCTGATGTCCTGGAAGGGACAGACCGAAAGATCCGGCGGTTTGTCTACCAATATCGGGGTGCACTTTTTTGATTTGCTCTTGTGGTTGTTCGGCGACGTTCAACACAGCGAAGTTCATCTTA
>JADFLZ010000228.1 GCA_022564135.1 Candidatus Zixiibacteriota bacterium | reverse complement strand
ATCGCGGCCAGTACCGGAGCCTGATTCACATTATTGACCGTTATGGCAACTATTTCAGAATCGGTCGCAATACCGTCAGCAGCATAAAAGGTTACACTATAGACACCCGATTGGGCGAAAGTCGGGGTCCAGTCAAAAGTACCGGTGCCATTTAAGTTATCTACAAAAGTAGCTCCTGTCGGAAGCGCAGAAGTGCTAAGAGTTGGAGTTGTGGCGTCGGCATCCGTCGCCGAGACGCCAAAGTTAAGATTTACATTCTCATCGACAGATTTATTACCAATCGCAGCCAGTACCGGAGCCTGGTTAACATTATTAACTGTTATTGTTACTACTTCTGAATCAACCGCTGACGAATCATCAGTAGCATAAAATGTGACGTTATAGGATCCGGCCTGAGTTAAATCGGGCGTCCAGTCAAATGTTCCGGTACCGTTACCATTGTCCGTAAAGACCGCGCCGGTCGGAAGACTCGATGTCGTCAGGACGGGCGTACTCTCTATATCTATAGCCGATACGCCAAACGAAAGTAGAACATTTTCTGTCGTTGACTGTGCACCAATTGCTACTAAGATCGGCAGCTGGTTGCCAGCATCGTTGACTGTAATCGTGACTATTTCTGAATCTACTGCCGTGCTGTCATCGGTGGCGTAGAAAGTGACATTGTAACTTCCTGATTGCAAGAAATCAGGAGTCCAGTCGAATGAACCAGTACCGTTGCCGTTGTCTGTAAAGACTGCGCCGGTAGGTAGAGTCGAGGTGGTTAAAGTCGGGGTACTCTCAATATCTGTTGCAGAAACTCCAAATGAAAGAAGAACATTTTCTGTCGTAGACTGTGCGCCAATTGAAGCAAGAACAGGTATCTGGTTACCGGCATCATTAACTGTAATCGTGACTATTTCTGAATCTACTGCTGAGCTGTCATCTGTTGCATAAAAAGTGACATTATATACGCCTGACTGTAAAAACGTTGGTGTCCAGTCGAAGCTGCCACTGCCATTCCCACTATCTACAAACACTGCTCCGGTCGGGAGGGTTGAAGTTGTTAAGGTTGGAATGCTTTCTGCATCTGTGGCCGATACACCAAAGAGAAGCTGAATATTTTCAGTAGTTGACTGAGCACCTATAGCAGCCAGCACAGGCGGCTGGTTTCCACCAACTTCATTAACTGTAATGGTTACTACTTCGCTATCAACTGTCGCCGAATCATCCGTTGCATAAAATGTAACATTATACGTCCCTGATTGAGTCAAGTCCGGGGTCCAGTCAAAACTGCCATTTCCGTTGCCACTATCTACAAACGCTGCCCCGGTAGGAAGAGCAGAAGTTGTTAAGGTTGGGGTGCTCTCGGCGTCAGTTGCTGAGACACCGAAGATAAGATTTACTCCCTCGTTCGTAGACTGTGCACCTATGGCTGTCAATGTCGGTAATTGGTTACCAGCTTCGGTAACTGTAATAGTGACGATCTCTGAATCTGCCAGCGTACCGTCTGAAGCGATGAAGGTTACATTATATGAGCCCGACTGTAGGAAGTCCGGCGTCCAGTCGAATACACCTGTGCCATCAGCGTTATCTGTGAATGTCGCTCCGCTTGGAATATTAACAGCGGAGAGTGAAGGAGTGGTAGCGTCAGCGTCTGTCGCCGAAATGCCGAAGTTCAGATTGACATTCTCGGTCGTAGACTGAGCCCCAATCGCCGCCAGGACCGGCGGCTGGTTCACGGCCAGAGTATCTATCTGCAATCGCAACTCGACCGCATCGACAAAGTAGGTGATGTTGTCACCACCACCGGTCTGGTCAACGCCTCGCATCCGAACCTGGAACCCATCGAGCTGTCCCACAGAAGTGATCGAATCGGCCACAAAGGGTCCCACCGTCGTCAACGTCGCGGGCACGTTCGCGAATGACTCGAACGGCACATACGAAGTGCCATCAAAATACTCCAAGACAAGGCTGTCATTGCTGTACCCGGCCTGGCGATGCGTTATGAATATCTCCGCCGACTGAATGATTTCGTTGAACAGCGTGGTGGGGTCAAAATCAAACGTCCAGGTGTCCGCCCGCCCCCCCAGCCGCTCACTGATACTGGCCTCGGTACCGTCCGATGCGCCGTGACTGTTAGTTTCGGTCGTGATAGCTATCGTGCTCACCGAAGTGTTGACATACAGCGACTCGGCCGCCAGCCCCTGCCCCACGTGATTCACTGTGATGGCCACGACTTCCGAATCAACCGCTGAACTGTCGTCGGTGGCGCTGAATGTGACGCTGTATGCTCCCGACTGGGTGAAGTCCGGCGTCCAGTCGAACGTACCCGTCCCGTTCCCGTTATCTATGAAAGTCGCACCGGGAGGCAGTGTCAAAGTCGTCAAGATCGGTAACTGACCGTCTGCATCACTGGCCGATACCCCGAAATTCAGATTGACGCCCTCATCCACTACCTGAGTCCCGATCGGGGCCAGCACCGGAGGTACATTAACCTGCTGCACCGTAATGGCCACGACCTCGGAGTCCACCGCTGTACTATCGTCGGTGGCGAAGAAAGTCACATTGTATGAACCCGCCTGCGTAAAATCAGGCGTCCAGTCGAACGTGCCCGTACCGTTCCCGTTGTCTACAAACGAAGCGCCCGTCGGCAGGGAGCCCGTCGTCAAGCTGGCTGCAACACCCTCCGGATCGCTGGAGGTAATCAGCAAGTTGAGGTTCGCCCCCTCCGCGACGCTCTGTGCTCCAATCGAATCGAGCACCGGCGACTGATTGCCCGCCTCGTTGACTGTAATCGATACGACCTCGGAGTCCACAAGCGCGCCGTCCGAAGCGAAGAACGTGACGCTGTACACTCCCGACTGGGTGAACCCCGGCGTCCAGTTGAACGTCCCTGTGCCGTTGGCGTTGTCGACGAAGGTCGCTCCCGGTGGCAGAGTCGTGGTGGACAGCAACGGCGTCGTGGCCTCGGGGTCGCTGGCAGTGATATTGAAGTTTAGCAGCACCCCCTCCGTCGTGACCTGAGGTCCGATCGGACTAAGTATCGGGGGCAGATTAGCCGCGTCGTTGACTGTGATCGTGACCCCTTCACTATCCACCGCCGTAGAATCGTCAGCGGCAAAAAAGGTCACATTGTAAACGCCGGCCTGGGTTGAATCGGGGGTCCAGCTAAAGTCACCTGTGCCGTTACCATTATCAATAAACGAGGCTCCCGTTGGCAAACTTGATGTTGTCAGTGTAGGAGTACTCTCGGGATCGGTTGCTGAAACAGCAAAAGTTAATTGTACATTTTCAGTAGTGGACTGCGCACCAATAGCGGCCAATACTGGATTTTGGTTACCGGCGTCATTGACCGTAATAGTCACAGTCTCGCTGTCTGCCAGACTGCCATCGGAAGCTATAAAAGTTACATTATAAACACCGGACTCAGTAAAGCCGGGTGTCCAGCTAAACGAGCCTGTGTCATTGCCATTGTCAGTATAACTTGCACCGGCAGGTAGACTTATAGCAGTTAATGTTGTTATAGTGGCGTTGGGATCGCTGGCGGTTACATCAAAACTCAAAAGCTGACCCTCTGTCACAGCTTTAGGACCTATAGGATCAAGCACTGGCGCCAGATTACTCTCAAACTGAAGTTGTAATTCTATTGCGTCAACAAAGTAAGTAATGTTATCGGCTCCGCCGCTTCGAGAAACGGCCCGCATCCTTACCTGGAATCCATTTAACTGGCTCCCCGACGTAATTGCAGTTGCTGTGAACGGGCCAACTGTAGTCAGAGTAGCAGGAATATTAGCAAAAGATTCAAATGGTATAAAACTTGTTCCGTCAAAATATTCGAGAACTAAGCTGTCATTCGAATATCCCGACTGTCTATGAGTAATGAAAATTTCTGCAGAACTTATGACGTCCCCAGAATTCACCGTACTATCAAAGTCAAATGTCCAGGTGTCAAAGTTTTGCGCGAATTTGCCGCTTATGCTGGCTTCGACACCATCGGGAGCACCACGTGCGCTGGTTTCGGACGTAATGCTGACGGTAGATGATGATGTATCCACATATAGAGTATCTGCCGATGCTGGCGGTTCGAAGTTATTAACTGTAATAGTGACTATCTCCGAATCAACCGCCGAAGAATCATCGGTGGCATAAAATGTGACGTTATAGATTCCGGCCTGCGTCGAGTCCGGCGTCCAGTCAAATGAGCCAGTGCCGTTGCCGTTATCTGTAAAGACTGCGCCGGTAGGTAGGGTCGAGGTAGTCAGCCCTGGAGTGCTCTCGGCATCTATCGCTGAAATGCCGAAATTCAGATTTACACTCTCATTGGTCGACTGCGCACCAATAGAAGCAAGAACAGGCAGCTGGTTGCCGGCATCGGTAACTGTGATAGTTACTATCTCTGAATCTACTGCGGAGCTGTCATCTGTGGCATAGAACGTTACATTGTAACTGCCCGATTGCAAGAAATCAGGCGTCCAGTCAAATGAACCAGTGCCGTTGCCGTTATCTATAAAGACTGCACCGGTCGGTAAGCTTGATGTTGTCAGGACTGGAGTGCTCTCTACGTCCGTTGCTGATATAGCAAACGAAAGCAGGACATTCTCTGTAGTTGACTGTGCACCAATTGCAGAGAGTACAGGAAGCTGGTTGCCACCATCGTTTACTGTGATCGTGACTATCTCTGAATCTA
>JADFLZ010000227.1 GCA_022564135.1 Candidatus Zixiibacteriota bacterium | reverse complement strand
TTCCGGAATGACCATAGCAACACTACTGGTGACCTGTCTGATTCTGCTTTATTTCGGAGTCGACGGCACCGCCGGCATGGTTACGGCCATGTCTGTCGGCACGGTTGTTTGTATAGCGGTCTGTATGTCCGGCGATATTGCGCAGGATTTAAAAACAGGCTATCTGCTGGGTGCGACACCAAGAAAACAGCAATTAACAGAATTTATAGGGCTGGTCTTCCCGGCTATGGCTATGGGCTTTACACTTTATTTCTTAAACGATGCTTTTGGTTTTGTAGAAGGTGCTACTTCGCGCGAACCGCTGCTGGCCCCGCAGGCAAATATTATGGCGACAATTGTTCAGGGAGTAATGAACTCCAACCTGCCCTGGACACCTATTTTGGTCGGCGCTATGATTGCGGTCGGAGTTGAGTTACTGGGAGTTTCATCGCTGCCTTTTGCCATTGGTTTGTATCTGCCGCTGTCACTCTCAACACCAATAATGGCTGGCGCCCTGATTGCTTACATAGTCAGGAAAGTTTCATCAGAGCAGGAGTATGGTCGAAAGAATCTGCAGGGCATCTTGTTCGCATCGGGAATGGTGGCTGGTGACGCGCTGATTGGCGTGCTGGTGGCCTTTATGATTGGCAGCTGGGCAGGTTATGCCGGCTACTATGACAGCTACGAAGGTATGATGAATAGTGTAACCGGTGCTTATGGCCCCTGGCTGGCGCTGATTCTGTTCGGCGGGCTGGCCGCGTTCATGTACAGGATGGCAACCAGAGGATTCGGCAAAAACTAATACGTCAAGCGCTGAATAGAATTGAAAAATTTCTTAGCAAAAAACAGATGGCCGCTGATTATTGCATTGGCGGCCATTGTCGTGCGTCTCTTCTATCTGGTCGAGCTGAGTAATCAGCCCGGGTTCAGCGTACCTATGGTTGATGAAAAGTGGCACTGGCTCTGGGCGCAGGAGATTCTCGACAAATCTTTCTGGGGTGAGGGCTCTTATTTTCGCGGTCCTTTGTATCCCTATTTGCTCGCTTTTCTTTATTTCATAACCGATGCTTCGATATTCTGGGCAAAGTTTCTGCAGATTTTAATCTGCGGTCTGACTGCAGCTTTCATTTTCAAAATCGGCCGGAGACTTTTTAATGAAACTGTGGGCCTAATTTCTGGTTTTGCATACGTCTTCTATGGCACTCTCGTTTTTTATGAAACGATGTTTCTGATTCCGGTCTTGTTTTTGTTTTTCTTAGTCTGGGGAATGTCTCGTCTGATAGAGAATCAAGACAGTTCTTCTCTTAAAAGCTGGGTAATTACCGGTCTTATATTTGGTCTGGCTGCGATAACACGACCCAATATTATTATAGTCGTTCCCTTTTTGGCTCTATGGTTGTTTTTCAGGCAGCGGCAGCCGCCTGCGGACTGGAAGATTTCGATTCGGCCTGCTTTGGTTCTGGTGGCCGGAATGTTTCTGGCGATTGCTCCGGTAACAATCCGCAATTATGCCGTAACCGGGGATATCATTCTCATTTCATCACAAGGCGGAATTAATCTTTATCTGGGCAACAACGAAGTAGCCGACGGACTGACAATGATAATGCCGGAGGTAGAACTCAGCCAGAGTATTACCTGGGATATGTTTATCCCGGTAACATCGGCAGCTGCCGAGAGAGAACTGGGACGCGAATTGACCGATGCAGAAGTCTCAAGTTTCTGGACAGGCAAAGCTGTGGGTTTCGTATTTAATAACCCGACTGCATTTTTGGGTTTGGTCTGGAAAAAATCTGTTTACCTTTTGAGCGGTTTTGAAAATAGCGACGCTTCGGATATTTATTATCAAAGAAAAAAGTCCGTCCTCTACTCTCTTTTAGTCTGGGATAATATCATCTCATTTCCTTTCGGACTGCTGCTTCCGTTGGTATTCTTGAGCCTTTTCGTTTTAAGGCACGACTTCAGGAAACTTTTGCCTCTATATATTTTCATATTGGCTTATATTCCGTCAATCGTTCTCTTTTTGGTTTCTGCCCGGCACCGGCTGCCTTTGGTTCCCTTTTTAATCGTAATTGCCGGGGCCGGAGTTTATACGCTGTTTAAATCAGCCCGAAAGTTCACAAGGCCCAATCTGATACTGGCTCTGACTATTTTTGCCGCTGCCGTAATTACCTTCAATATAAAATTTTATGATTTAGGTATTCCCAATCCCTTTCAAATTCACTTCAACGACGGCCTGACTCACTACCGCCTCGGAGATTATAAGAAAGCCGAACAGGCATACCTGCTGGCCGATAAAACTTTTCCGTATTCTTCAGCCTTGCTTGTCAATCTGGCCGAAGTTCAGATGAAACTTGATAAAAATGATAATGCCGATCGTATTTTAGCTCGCGCCTTGTCACTCAACCCGCGGCTGGCAATGGCTCATAATAATCTGGGCGTCCTGGTTCAATCAAAAGGAGACCTCGACTCAGCCCGGATACTTTTTCGAAACGCCGTTTCCTTTTATAACAAAGAGCAATCGCGCCCCAATGAACTCGGTGAATATTATATTAACCTTGCCGGCGCAATGGAAAAAAGAGACCTCATCGATTCTGCAGCCTGGGCATTTAAGCAAGCGCTAATAAATTCCCCTTTGTATCCCCGGGCTTTTCTGCAGGCAGGTGCATTCTTTGCCAGAAATGGCATGTATGAACTATCAGACGCCACTTACGTTGAGGCCATGCATGTTCAGCCGCTCGGTGCGGTGGACTTGTATAACTGGGGACTATCGTATGTTCAGCGTGAGATGTACAACGACGGCATGGGACTGATGCGACGGGCTCTCAGGAAAGATCATGAGCTTCACCCCGCCTACTATGTAATCGCTGCTGTTTACCGAAACGTTAATGAACCAAAAGACAGCGTCAAATTCTACCTGCAAAAGTGTCTGGATATTGAGCCGGATTACGAACCGGCACTGAGCCTGATGAAAGAACTGGAAAACTAATTTTACTTTAGTATTTGCTGCGGCGTTCAACCATAAAATTACTGCCATCTTTTTCTTTGGTAATTTTTTTCAAATCTGCCAGCATTTTTGACATTTCGCCGACATGCTTGAACTCCCCGCTTTTATTTATTAAAACAGCAATAGACATAGTCAGAATCGGAAAATCTTCTACTTCACCCCGGCGGTTGACGGTAGTTATGTGACCGCGCTCCCTGTCTTTTTCGTCATAAGACAGGGGAATGAGCGAGTCAAAGGTCTCGAGGATGTTTGCACAAATTTGTTCTACCAGCGAATCCGGAATGATCATAACAAAATCATCACCGGCAATATGCCCTACAAATCCGCCGCGGCATAAATCGAAGACGGCGTCTTTGATAATTCGCGCTGTCAGTTTAATAACCCTGTCCCCTGACGAATAGCCATAATAATCGTTGTAGGCTTTAAAATTATCAAGGTCGGCGTAGCAGATGGCGAAACGCTGTTTTTGTTCCAGCTGCCGGTTGACTTCAATTTCAATCAGCGATGGTCCGGGCAGTTTGGTCGATGGGTTTACTGCCAGATCCCGGCGGCTTCTTTCAATAACCCGGCGTATGCGAACTTCCACCAGCCGGTCAACCCATTTACCGTAGATAAATTCTTCGGCACCGTTTTCAAATACCGCTACGATATCGTTGTCGTCTGGCTCCGGATTAACCACTATCACCGGGGTAATTGATAAAAATACATTGCTCTTGATCGAGCGCAGAATTTCAATATCGGAATTCATATTTGAGCGACTGGCTAAGAAAACAAGGTCTATCGGAAATCTCTGGCAAATGACTACCAATTCATCAAAAGAGCGGAAATAATGGAATTTTGTGTCCTGGTCTTTGAAATACTGCTCCAGATGAAAATCGAGGTTTACCTCGCTTTGCCTTAAGGCAAAGTGGTAGTTTGGTTTGTACTGACCTTCATTTGGTACCGCTACCGGCCAGCTCTCGAGGATGGTATTTTCTGTGTTCCGCAATCAAATAATCCCTGTCTACAGAGGTATATATCTGTGTCGTAGATATATCGGCATGACCGAGCATTTCTTGTACAACCCGTAAATCAGCGCCTCCTTCCAGCAAATGAGTAGCAAAAGAGTGCCTGAAGGTATGAGGAGAGACTGTCTTCGAAATACCGGCCAGAGCAACTCTCTTGCGAATAATCTTCCATAAACCAGTTCTGGACAATGGCTTACCGAGCCTATTGTGAAACAGGGTCTTAGCCGGCCTAAAAGCAGGCTTATCAGATTTAATGTTTAGGTATAAAATTATAGCATCTTTGGAAAATTTTCCGACTGGCACCAGCCGCTGCTTATTGCCTTTGCCTGTGACTTTAATAAAACCGGCCTCAAGCTCAAGATCGCCGGGTTTGAGTGTGGCAAGTTCTGAAATTCGCAGTCCGGAACCATATAGAAGCTCTATTATGGCTTTGTCTCTTTTTCCCGCCTCATTACTTAAGTCAATGGAGTTAAGAATTTTTTCGATATCTGACGGGCTTAAATAGTGCGGATGGTAGCGGCTTATTTTCGGGGCAGAATAAGTCGAAAACGGATTCTCATTGACGATCTTTCTCTTTAAGAGATACTCATAAAACTGTTTCAGGCTGGAAAGTTTCCGGGCCACGGTGGCCGGTTTTCTACTCGCTTGCTTGAGAGCCTCGACATACTTCGATTCCAC
>JADFLZ010000226.1 GCA_022564135.1 Candidatus Zixiibacteriota bacterium | reverse complement strand
TTATTATTGATCATATCTTTACTTTAGTCATGCTTAGCCTGTCGAAGTATGGTTCTCCAAGATATACTTGCATTCTACTCGACCAAACTGTTTATTTGAAATCAACATGCCAGCCACACCAAAACTATCTTTATGGTCACAGCTTTCGTCACTGAATCGTCCTTTCTGGATGGTCAATCTGATGGAAATGATAGAGCGAGCTGCTTATTACGGCGTGCGGGTGGTCGTACCTATTTATATTGCGCAGGCCGATTCTATTGGCGGACTCCATTTCAGCCAGCTGGATAAAGGACTTATTTTTACTGTCTGGGCACTTGTAGAATCTCTGACTCCGCTGATCTCAGGCGGCTTTGCCGACCGCTATGGCTATAAAAAAACTATCACCTTCAGCGTGGCCGTAAAAATTATCGGTTATATTCTGATGGCGACTCAGCGCGAGTTCTGGCCGTTTCTATTTGGCTGTAGTGTGCTGGCGCTGGGGACGGCTACGTTCAAACCGGGCGTGCAGGGGACAATGTGCCAGACAATGACCAGACAGAATTCCTCGGTCGGCTGGGGCACGTTTTATATGCTGGTGAATATCGGAGCGTTTCTGGGTCCCCCGATTGCGCATTTTTTATATGGAATTTCATGGTCGACTCTTTTCTACGGCTGTGCGGCGCTGGTATCGCTGAACTTCTTGCTCTTGTTTACTTACAAAGATCCGCCGTCGGGTAGCGAAGACCAGGGCGGCCCGATTCAGGTCATCACTAACACAGTCAAGAATCTGTTTAATCTAAGGCTGATTGTTTTCATTCTAATCACATCGGGTTTCTGGCT
Organism: Candidatus Zixiibacteriota bacterium; assembly: GCA_022564135.1. Classification (GTDB taxonomy): domain Bacteria; phylum Zixibacteria; class MSB-5A5; order GN15; family FEB-12; genus JACZWU01. The sequence goes on along the minus strand of JADFLZ010000226.1, from coordinate 3,853 downwards.
GATGCTGATGCAGCTCTTCGACATGATGCCCAACTTTATTGTCGACTGGGTAGACAGTTCAAAAATAGTCAGCGACTTAAACCTTCCCGAACATATGCTTCAGGCAAATTCCACCCGCGGAGCGCAAGTTTCACAGGAGTGGCTGATAAATGCCAACGCCGGCCTGATAGTCCTGACGGTGGTTGTCATATCAGCACTGGTGGCGCGGATGAGACGAGTTGTGTCAATTACGCTGGGCATCACTATAGCCTCAGCAGGTTTAATCGTAGCCGGCTATACAACTTCCGGTTATGTATGTCTGGCGGGTATTCTTATATTTTCAGTCGGTGAAATGCTGGCCTCGCCTAAGATGCAGGACTATCTCGGTGTCATCGCGCCTGACGGTCAAAAGGGATTGTACATGGGCTATGTAAATATTCCGCGCGCACTCGGCTGGGGGCTGGGTTCTTTTTGGGCCGGTTCTGTCTATGATAAAATGGGCGATAAAGCCAATCTGGCGATCGACTATCTGGCCGCAAATTATAATATCACCGGCATAGAGCGGACTGAAGCGATGACCAGGCTGATAGAAGTCAGCGGTCTCAATGCTACAGATGCTACCAAGATGCTCTGGGAAACTTACGACCCATTTACGCTGTGGTTTCCTTTTGCGGCGGTTGGTTTAGCGTCGGCGGTCGGCATGTTCTTTTATTCTAAGTGGGTCAAAAATTATGCCAGCGCTGATGCGTAGGAAGAAAAGTAAATCATATTTGTATTTCCAGTACTGGAATCCATCTTCTAAAATCGTCACTCTTCGACTACGCTCAGGATGACTTGAAAAGGAGGTAATCTTGAAATCTAAAATATTCTTCTTAGCGTTACTGTTTTTGCTAATTACCATTAGCACAACTTGTAGTACAAAGAAAGGGAAAACTTTCGATACGAGTGAAGAAAACAGCAGTGTAATTCCGGTAGATGGCCGTGTGCCCAATGAAGAAACCGCAATTAGAATCGCCGAAGCGGTTTGGCTGCCAATCTATGGAAACGAAATCTATAACAGTAAGCCGTTTCATGCAAAACTTATTGGCGATTCAATATGGGTTGTCGAAGGAACTTTGCCAGAGGGACATTTAGGGGGTGTTCCCTATGCAGCGATTCAGAAAAAGGATGGTAAGGTAGTGAAAATTAGTCATGGACAATAGGATTTCCTAAGTCAGCCTATCTTGCGTTCCCATCCATTTTTCACTATTTTCTCTTTCTAACTTTCAAACCAAAAAAGAGAAAAATATGACCACAGCAGCTCCTACCAAAATACCAGCAGCGCCCACCTGGGACCTGGATTCAATCTTTCCCGGCGGCAGCAAATCCGAAGAGTTCAAATCATTTCGCGGACAGACCAAAGCTAAACTAGATAGTGTAAAAATTCTAGCTGAATCGCTCCCGTCTACCATTACAAAAGATTCTCTAGCCGTATGGGTTGCTTTTATTGAGAAATTACAGGAGTGCCAGCTGGATATCAGTCTGGTGCTTTCGTTTGCAAGCTGTCTGGGCTCGCAGAATGTCGAGGACAGTCTGGCCGACTCTATTTATGCTGAGGGGCTTGAGCTATATTCCGAATGGGAAAAAATCAAGGCCGATCTGGAGTCGCTGGCTATAAAGCAGAGTGATGAAGACTGGGCGCTTTTGACATCGGATCCAAAAATGAACGAGGTCAAATTTTATCTCGACGAGATGCGCGCTCTTGCCCGCAGCAAAATGCCTATCGAGCAGGAAAAACTGGCGCTGGATTTGTCGGTCAACGGTTATCATTCCTGGTATCAGTTATATGAAAAAATGTCGGGTGAACTTCGGGTGGAGTATCAGGAAAACGGCAAGTCCGAGACTTTGTCACTGGGGCAGTTAGCCACCAAGTTTGCCAGTCCCGACCGTGCGGTTCGAAAGCAGGCCTTTGAAAAAATGACCGAAGCCTGGCAGTCACGAACTTCGCTGGCGTCGATGGCCTTAAACAATATGAGCGGTTTTCGCTTAAGTCTTTACAAAAACAGAAAATGGAAATCGTACATGTACGAGCCGCTGCTGCATACCCGCATGCAGGAGAAAACGCTGGATACTATGTGGAGCGTCATTGAAAAAAACATCCCGCGCCTGCAGCCGTACATAGACGCCAAGAAAAAACTGCTCAAGATCGACAAGTTTTGCTGGTACGATGAGTTCGCTCCCTGCGGTAAGGCCGACAAACTGATTCCGTATGCCGAAGCGGCAGATTTTATTGTCGAAAAAACTCGTACATTTTCGGATGACTTAGCTGATTTTTGCCGGATGGCTATCGACAAAAGCTGGATAGAAGCCGAAGACCGCGCCGGCAAACGAGGCGGCGGATTTTGTACCGATTTGGGAGCGCACAAGCAAAGCCGCATCTTTATGACCTACGCCGGCAGCTATGAAAACTTACTGACACTGGCGCACGAATTAGGTCACGCTTACCACGGTTACGTTCTAAAAGACAGAGCCGTATTTGCTCAAGAATACCCGATGAATTTGGCTGAGACAGCTTCTATTTTCACCGAGTCGCTGGTGACCGAGGCGGCTTTGTCAGTCGCTACCGACCCGCAGGAAAAGCTGATGCTGCTGGACCAGAAATTACAGAGTGCTTATGTTTTCTTTTGCAATCTGTACAGCCGCTATTTGTTTGACCGTTCTTTCTACGAAGAGCGCGCCAATGGAATGGTCGAGGCTGACCGATTGAGCGAACTGATGGTGACCGCCCAAAAAAGAGCTTACGGCAACTTGCTGGATGAATCGGGATTACATCCGCTGTTCTGGTGTTCAAAACTGCACTTTTATATTTCCGATACCCCGTTCTACAATTTCCCGTACACTTTTGGATTTCTTTTTTCTGCCGGTGTTTACGAGCAGTCCAAAAAAGAAGGCGCCGGTTTTGCCGACAAGTACCGGGCGCTTTTGGCAGACACCGGATCTATGACCACCGAAGCTGTCGCCCAAAAACATATGGGCGTTGATCTGACCAAAGATGATTTTTGGCAGGGCGCGGCTGATAATACTCTGGCCGATATTGATGAGTTTGTCAAATTAGCTTCGACTATGTAGCACTGCGCGTTTTTTATGCCGTCGAAACTAAATCGCAAAGAAAAACCGCGTCTCTGGAAAGACCTCTTAAGCAAAGAGGCAGTCTTAGTTTTTTCCAAATGCATCAAAGATGCCTACCCCAAATTTGATCAGAAGAAATATACTGCTACAGTTTTGGCTGATGGCTTTTTGAGGCTGGAGCTAAAAGAACGCTTGAATAAAATAGCGGAGTCGCTAAAAAGTTTTTTGCCGGCCGACTATGATGCTGCCGTTCGAATTTTAATAAAAACTGCGCCGAATGTCGGGACTTTCGAAAACTGGGCGCTGACTATTTATGTTGAGAAGTTCGGACTTAAAGATTTTAAGACTTCAGTTTACGCTTTAGAAGAGCTGACCATATTCGGCACCAGCGAGTTTGCTATCCGGCCGTTTATGATTTATCACACAGCCAGGATGCTGCCGATTCTGATGAAATGGACTAAGAGCCCAAACGAACATATCCGCAGGCTGGCCGCCGAGGGCAGCCGTCCGCGCGGTGTCTGGGTGGCGCATATTGAAGCGTTCAAAAAAGATGCGCGTCCTGTGATAAAAATACTGGAAAAGCTAAAAGCCGACGAATCACTTTATGTGCGCAAAGCGGTGGCCAATAACTTAAACGATATTTCCAAAGAACACCCGGACTTAGTCGCCGAAACTTGCAAAAAATGGCAAAAAGCGGGCGATGCTAATACCGACTGGATTATCAAGCATGGCTGCCGGTCGCTAATAAAACATGGCCACCCCGAAG
>JADFLZ010000225.1 GCA_022564135.1 Candidatus Zixiibacteriota bacterium | reverse complement strand
TCGCTTTCTGAGCAGGCGGTTGCCCTTTCGATTTCGCAGGAAAACAGTTTTAAGATATTTGGCGAGCTGATAAGCGCCGCCGAATATACGGACATCAAGAGCTCGTCTGTGCAGGGTATTCTTGATATTCTCTTAAAGAAATGCTCTGCCAGCAGAGCTTTGATTTATGCCCCTGAAGATGCCGACAAAAAAGTAGTCTCAAACATTCAGTTTAGCCGGATTCATGCCAAAAGATTCGAAGACAATTTCAATAATCTCTTAGGTGAAGAATTTTCTGAAACGAAACCTACTCTGCTTCTGGACTGCCGGCGCGACCCGTTTGTTAACAAACTGATTTCGGATATTCCTGAGACTGTGACCAGTGTGATTGTGGTGCCTTTTGCTACTGCCGATAACAAAAAGTATTATCTGTATATTGATAAGCTGACCGAAGACCAGTCACTCGACCCGTTTTCGCAGACCGAGCTTAATTTTGCCGTTGGCTTTGCTGATCTCATATCATTTAAGTGGGCCGAAATTCAAAAGAACGCTCTGCTGGAAGACAACCGCAGACTCAGAAATCAGCTTCAGGATAAAACAGCTTTCCCCAGCATTTTAACACAAAATGAAAAGATGTTCGAAGTACTGGCGCAGGTTAAGCAGGTTGTTGATTCAAATATCTCAATCAATATTGAGGGAGAAACCGGCACCGGTAAAGATCTGCTGGCTCGTGCAATTCATTTTAACTCTGGCCGCAGCGCCAAAAGATTTGTCTCGGTAAATTGTGCGGCGCTGCCGGAGACGCTGCTTGAGTCAGAACTGTTCGGCTATGTCCGCGGGGCTTTTACAGGCGCCGACAGAGATAAAATCGGATTGTTTGAAGAAGCCGATGGCGGGACTTTCTTCTTAGATGAAATCGCAGATATGCCTCTTAGCATTCAAGCCAAAATTCTGAGAGTGCTCGAAAGCAAAGAAATTATAAGACTTGGCGAAACAACTTGCCGCAAAGTCGATGTACGGATTGTCTCGGCTACCAATAAAGACTTAAAAGCAGAGATGAAAGCAGGAACTTTCAGACAGGACCTTTATTACAGGCTGTCCGCTATGACCTTCCTGCTGCCGCCGCTGCGGGAGCGACGCGAAGATATACTCTTTCTTGTTTCGCATTTCCTGGAAGACTCCGGTAAGACGATTTCTCCGGAAGCACTAAAAATGTTGTCTGAGCATGACTGGCCGGGCAATATCCGTGAACTGCAAAACGAAGTCAAAAGACTGATATTGTTAGCAGGTGACAACAAAGTAATCAAATGCGAAATAGTGTCACAGTCTGTCAAGGGTGACTCTGCAGCTGATGGCAGCAAGCCTGTCAGGCAGGCCCAGCAGCTAAACGGCGATATTGAATTTGACGAAAACTACTCGCTCTATGACTACTTAGCCGAGCATGAGAAACATTTCATTATAAAAGCCCTGGGCACCAAAAAGGGTGTAAAAAAACATGCGGCTTCTCTGCTCAATATTCCAGAATCCACTCTGCGTTTGAAAATGAAGCAATACAACATCGAGCTTCGCTCCAACTAACGGCCTGGCTGCCGGGTTCAATAATTAGCAAACCGAAAACTTTCTGACTTACTGCTGTTGCCACAGCTCAATTTCTCTGATAAATTCGGCCTGTGGTAAACGGATATTTCTATTCAACTTTTAGCTGTGACCCCTTTTACAATATGGCTATGGACGAATGGCTGTTTGCGAGGGCGGCAGAAGAGCCAGACTCAGTTTTCGTTCGACTCTATTCCTGGAACCCGGGTGCTATAACCATAGGGCTGAATCAGGAGATTGAACGCGCTGTAGACTCCAGCCAACTAAAGGGAACTGCTGTGATACGTCGAATGACCGGAGGCAGGGCACTTTATCACGATCCGGGCGAACTCACCTATTCTATTGCAGCCAGCGCAAGCGGCGCTAGCTCTGGAATCCTTGGCAGCTCAGTTCAAGAAACATCGAGGTTGATATCAACAGCACTGGCCGGATTTTTGGACGATATTGGGTTTGCGACGCAAATCGTGCGACAATCTTATCCGGGGTTCAAAGAAAAAGACGGCTTCAATAAACTTAGCTGCTTTCAGTCGGCTGCCCGCTATGAAATCGTAAGCGACGGACGTAAGATTGTCGGCTCTGCTCAAAGACGGATAAACGACACATTCCTGCAGCACGGTTCTATCAAGCTGAATAAACAGGCCGAGCATCCGGCTCTTTCAAAAAAAGCCGATTGCGAGCCTGAACCCGATGAGACCCAATGGATTAAGGGCAAAAATCTGTCTGACATTTCTGAATCTTTCAGCAGAAATCTGGCAGAAACATTGGGTATCTCGCTTGCAATCAGGACGCCAGAAGAACCAGAGCAGCAAGCCATAGAGACTATTAGAGATTTTCTGATGAAAAATCCTTTGATGAAACGAAATCTCATTAAACGTTCTGACCCGGTGGAGAGTCTATAAACAGTAAAGGAATTGATTTAGCTGATAGATTCAATGGCGTGAGAGGAAAAATCGCTTGACTTATCATGGCTCATGCGGATAATTTGTCGGTTTAGAATTAACGAGGCCGGTTGGGCAAAGTTGCTTTGGCTCAATGCGTCTTTTTAGGTTGTTAATAACGGGAGGTTGGGAACCAGTCAAGTTTTGCTGAAAGCCTGGCTAATGATATTCCCTCCCACAGCCTTAAAAATCAGCCGGTATACTTTTGGAGAAAGATCTGACCCCAGATTGCTAATGTTCAGGAGGACAAAAATGCGGAGCAAACGCAAACAGCAAACATTTTGGCTGTTAGCTTCAACGCTATGCATATTGCTTATTGCAGGAAGTAGTTTTGCAGCGTCTACAGGGCAAATTAAGGGATTAATAAAAGATAAAGCGACAGGCGACCCGCTTATCGGTGCGAGTGTACGTATAGACGGTACCAATCGTGGCGCCAATACCGGCCTTGATGGTAAATACATAATTTCGCTGGTCGATCCAGGAACATACAAACTTATTATTTCGCTGGTCGGATACACTCCAGTTGAAGTGACCAACGTAATTGTAAAATCCAATTTGACGGTTGAGATCAATCAAAGTATTTCAGAAACGGTGGAAGCTCTGGAAGAAAGAATCGTGGTTGAGGCAGTAATCGATATAATTGACAAGTTTGAAACCTCTAACCAGACGATTATTACTAAAGAGACTATCGAGCGCGCGCCGGTTACGACTGTTGATGAATTGCTTCAGCAAGTTGCAGGTGTTGTCACTAATAGTGCCGGTGAAATTTTTATCCGTGGCGGCAGAGCTTCTGAGGTCAGCTACATTATAGACGGTGTGCCTATCGATGATGTGCTTGGCGGTTTGGGGCTGGCTGGCGCCCAGCTTTCGCTCGTTTCCGGCTCCATTCAGGAATTCACGATTATAAAAGACGGCTTTGACCCTGAGTACGGCGATGCTCTTTCGGGAATTGTTACTATCAGAACCCAGACCGGTTCAAAGGACGTCACCAGAGCAAACATGCAGTTTCAGACTGATGATTTCGGTAATGCTGCCTTAAATGAATACTCACGAAATAGTGATTATGTAAGATTCAGACTTTCAGGTCCGGATCCGATTTTGCGCAGCAAAATTCTGCCAGCTTTGGGAATAAATTTTTTAGAGGATAAAGAATTAAATTATTTCTTTTATGCCGAAGTTGACAAGAATGACGGTTTCTTTCAGTATGCAAATTTTAATACGCCTCAAACCCAGCGTAGTGACGGCTTTTTTAACTTTTTCGGGATTGATATTCCAGAGCGGCTCAATAATAGATATTATTGGGCTACCAATATTCTGTTCAGGCCCAAGCAGAGTTTAAAATTCCTTTTCTCCTATAAGAATCAAAATGACAGAAGAACCATATTTGACTGGAGCTATCGCTACACCCCTTCGACCGCTCCGATATATGAGGATAAGTGGGATCTGTTTTCTTTAGAAGTAACCCAGGAGGTTTCCAGAAATTTCCATTATGAAGCGATTATTTCCTACCATCAGCGTTCAATCAGGCAGCAGCCCGGAGACCCCAATAACCCCGGTCATGGCTTGTCTCCCGATCAGTTCGCCTTTGATTATGAATGGGAAACTTATGAAGATTTAAATGGCAATGGAGTATACGATGCACCGGAGCCGGTCATAAACTTATTTCCTGATACAATGACATTCGGAGATAACTTTAACGGACCAGCCTATACTTTTGGTGAGGCCAACTTTGAAATTAACTTCCAGGGCGGCTCTCAGGAGAACTCCGGCTTTCGTTTTAATAACAACGGTTATATAGACTTTCTTGAAGGCGAACCCTTTATCGATCTGAACGGAAACGGTGTCTGGGATCAGGGCGATTTCCTGCATGACCGCAACGGTAACGGCATTCTGGATGCCGAACGACGAAACGTTATAAATGACCGCGACCCCGAGCCATACATGGACGGTGATTCAATTATCGGAGAGCCCTTTAATGATGTAAATGGTGACGGTATTTTCCAGCCCGGTATTGATAAATGGATTCGTACGGTGCACGACTTAAACGAAAACGGATTTTATGACGGTCCTTTGGGCTTTTGGTCTGAAGGAATTCCATTTGTCGATAGAAACGGTAACGGTCTTTATGACCCGCCCAATTTCCAGTACGACCAGGGTGAGCCCTTTACTGATTTTAATGGAAACGGAATTTGGGATGCCGGCGG
>JADFLZ010000224.1 GCA_022564135.1 Candidatus Zixiibacteriota bacterium | reverse complement strand
AAAAAACCGGTAATCGGTCGAATTAAATCCAGGCAGTTGAACCGTATCAATAGTAAGCAGACTGGAGTCATCCCAGCTACCCATCGTCATATAATAAGTAGCCAGCCTTCTCCAGCTTGCGGCGGGGGGATAGCAAGCAAAAATACAAACGGCGGCGGCAACGGCAACTTGACTGTCGTTTGTAGTAGCTATACTATTATTAAGAAAGAAGAACGGGCCGATTTCCATTGCATTAAAATCAGCAGCAGGTACCGCACTATCCATCTGCAAAGATGGGTTGTCCCATTGCCAGCCAAATGTAAGTCCTTCAAGCGTATTAGCATCTACAAATACAGAGCATTCGACCACAACGGGTACATTTGTTCCTATAACTGGCCTCGTTATAAATACCATTTTCAGGCTGTCGGGCGCGCCTGAATCTTGAGCTTTTGAAGACGTAGTTTGAAGTACCAGGGAAAGAACGACGCAGAGAATGAGTTTCTTTTTCACATCTAAAGTCCTCCTATTATTTTCATCAACACCCCGGCGGCACCGGTCCACCTCTGAATATCACATCAACCAAATAAGTTAAATCAAGAATATTCGCTGGATTACCATCCCCATTAACGTCGCTCTCATTAGGACATCCTCCAGGATCGCCACTGCCTCTGAATATAAAGTCCACGAGAAAAGTCAAATCAAGAATATTGGCGTCATCACCATCGCCATTTAAGTCGCCACGATTACCGACACAGCAACTCTTGGTCCATTGCGCCAGATAAGCCGACACTTTGCCACCGGCAGTGGTAAATTGTCCCCCGGCTATCAGCTGGTTGTTATAGACTGTGAGGGCATAAACAGTACTATTCATTCCCGTTCCCAGAGCCGACCAGGAGGTGCCGTCCCAGGAAGCAATACGATTAGCTGTCACACTTCCGGCAACAGTCAAGATTCCCGCCGCAATTAGATTGCTGTCATGAACCACCAGGGCAAGAACCGCCCCACTCACTCCCGGAAATGTCGGAGAAATGCTATTGTCCCAGTAAATGTCATCCGGGTCTGATGGTGACGCCGACGAAGCCGAAACCTGTACCAGCGGCTCACCTGTCTTTGGGTCAATGAGAACGTCAAATCCGTCCAAATCAAGCGTGCCCTGATAGCCGCTCTTTCTCACCGCTTCAATATCAATGCGGCCGTCCGGCGAGACAAACTCCTCGATACTTCTTTTCTCCGCCGCCAGGTCATCAGTACTATCCGCTGCCAGACTTGAAATTGACAGCAACAGGCTGGCGCTGAATACCAAAATTGTAAGAGTCTTCATAATAGATTACCCACATTAAGATTGCATTGATTTGACTAATAGAATGCTTTCCTTGACTGCAGACTGTACTTACAAAATTTGATGAGAATCAGCACATCAAGTCAGGAAAGCGCTATCAATCAAATATATAAGCGTTGCTCATCTACAGAGCTGATTATAGACTAAAATATATAAGGTTTCACGTTTCTGTCAAGTATAAAGGCGGGCAGATGGCCCTTCGACCCCCGTCCGCCAAGGCGGACTTGGGACTAACGCAGGTTCTGGACAGGACTTTGATGATTTGATGCATGTCTGCGGAAGCCAGCAAACTAACGAAAATTTCGAAAAAACGGGGTCTACGAGACGAGTTTCGTAACTGGGTCATCGAGAATGCGGCGTGAACAAGATGCCATGCGAGATAGACAAAATACTAATCAATCTCTTCTGCCCAGTTTTGCACGAGTACGAGTTTAGAGTTGGACCTGCTGCCAACGATTGAATTTATCAGAAACCTATTTTCATCCGGGAAAACATCGTACACCGTGCCCGGCCTTGACCCTCTTATCTCGAACAATTTCTTGACATTCCCTACTCTAAAAGTTGATCCTGCCCCCTCAACCTCAGCCATCATGATATAACCGGCGTTGTTGAGGTAATACAGGCGTGTGCCGTCATTGCTCCATCGCGGACGATCACCCTCATCTATGGACACCTGCCATTTTCCGGTCGGTTCTGGAAACGGTGAGACATAAACTTCTTCCTTACCAGATTCCGTTGATGCGTATGCCATCCACTTTCCATTCGGTGATATGGTCGGCTCCCATTCAACAAACGATGAGGAGAGATAAGCGAATGGCTCCAAACTTGTGTCCAACGGAACCACCCAAATATCTGAGCCATATTCGACGTCTGCACTAAGGATCAGATATTTGCCGTCATCCGACCAATCTCGCGTCCAGATAATGTTCTCGGTACTGTATATAAGTTGGGCCGAATCGACACCAGAAATGGATTTGACAAATATGCCAGAAACATTATTCTGGGACGATTGATATGCGATCTGATCGCCATCAGGAGACCAAATCGGCGCGAAGTCAGGACCTGATCCAAACGTAAAACGGGTACGAATTCCCTTGTCGAGGTCATGAATCCAAATGTCGGTATTTGAAGAAGAAACATCATGAATAGAAAGAGCCAGTTTTCTTCCGTTTGGTGATATCATCGCTCCGTACTGCTGAACAGGTTCACCTATTGAATCAACTTGCTGACCCAAAGTGTCAACAATTATCAATTGCGAGCCGCTCGTAACATTTTCGCTGCTGTAAACCAAGTGACCCTCGGTAGAAACAGAAAACATGCCACGACTCAAAAATTTGAAATAAGAAATATTTTCAACAATCGCTATAGCTTCTCCTTTAAGTTCGAGATCTCTTTCATCAAAAGGCTGGGCCATAAGGACTCTATCACGTACAAACAAAATCTGGCCGTTTGTATAAGCTACAGTTGATCTGGCATTGAAGAGCCGCGTTACTTCGGGAGAATCTATTGAGCCGAGACAGATAGCGTCCTGTTCTCCTCCAAGGCTGGACTCAGTTTTTGCGAAAAAGAGAAAGTGAATGCCGTCGGGAAGAAAGTGAGCCCAACGGTGAGTATAATCTAAAAATGTCGAATCCAATACCGTGACTGGCTTGGACTGGCCTCCAGAGGCAGGAATGCTGTGGATGACATCCGCATGTCCGGGCGTGAACAGGATCAGATTATTTACTCCCCAACTCGCCCCTCTCCCTCCGCCTGATACGTCAACAAGGGATGTTGGCGGACCGCCTGTCGCCAACACTTTCTTAAGTTCACTACCAGTTGAGAAGCCAATATACTTACTGTCAGGCGACCAGAATGGAAAAAAGCCGGGCTCCGTATTGGGAATCGGCCTGGCCTCCATCGTACTAAGGTCACGGATCCAAAGTTTGGCGTCTTCGCCCGCTCCCATTGTATCAGTGACCGAGAAAGCCAATTTTGTTCCATCCGGTGAAATTGCAAAATGTCCGCCAACAAAGGAATAAAATTCATGTGCGTCGGGCGAGAGAATAGTGCTCCGAACAACATGAATTGGCTCGTTTAATATTTGCCAATAAAGTGACGCCAACAACACAGTAGCAGCAAAAAACAGGAAGCCAAATCCCCACGACACTCGCTCGCGCAATTTTCGTTTGGCAGAGACCGGAATCGGTATTCCAATCTGTGAACCGCCTTCGGATATCCATTGCAAAGTGCGCTTGAGATCGCCGGATGTCTGCCAGCGTTGATCCGGGTCTTTGGCCAGACATTGAGTGATTACATGTTCAAGCATTGGCGGAGACATCGGCAGCATTTGTGACAGCGGCCTTGGCTGCTTTTTTAGAATCGAAGCGATAAGACTGGCCTGAGAGCTTCCTTCGAAGGCACGCTTTCCAGTCGCCATTTCGTAGAGCAGAGCTCCAAACGCGAAGATATCAGAGCGGGCATCCGCCTCTTTGCCTTCCAACTGTTCGGGAGACATATATTGAATCGTTCCCAGAATCGTTCCTGTGCCGGTTAGTGGCGTCGTCATGGTCACACCCGAAACTCCATCAACCACGCCACCGGTCATGGAGACTTTGGCCAAACCAAAATCAAGCAGCTTGGCTCCATCCTTGGTAAGCATGACATTCGCCGGCTTCAAGTCTCGATGCACAAGTCCTTGACGATGTGCTTCTTCAAGGGCACCTGCAATCTGAATAGCTATCTGGACTAACTCATCGACTTCCATTGGCCCCTGTTTAAGCCGCTCGTATAGTGTGTCCCCTTCAAGATACTCCATGACCAAATACTCTATTCCATTCTCATTGCCTAAGTCATGAAGAATACAAATGTTTGGGTGATTAAGACTTGAGATAGCTTTGGCTTCTCGTTCAAATCTAAGTTTGATATCCGCATTAGCGGTCAATTGAGTAGGAAGTACTTTGATGGCTACTGTCCTGTCTAAACGAGTATCCTTAGCTTTGTACACTTCCCCCATGCCACCGGCCCCGGCCTGTTCAATGATTTCGTAGGGACCTAACTTTTTACCGGGATCTAAGGGCATATAAACTCTTTGAAAGATCTTGAAAGAATGTTTCTACTGTTGAGGTCAAATATAAATTGATTCTTCCTAAAATGCAAATGGAATTTTCCTGAGCAGCTCAGCTGCAAAATCGTCCGGATAAGAATCGATTAAACACATAGTTCACAAACAGGCGATAATGTTGGCTTGCAATGCGGTAATAAGTAATCACAATTGGCAGTTTAGTTGAACAAACAAAGCCCCGGTTATTTTGGGTCTTTTGTCATCAGTAACGGGGTCGACGAGACTCGAACTCGCGACCTCCTGCGCGACAGGCAGGCGTTCTAACCAACTGAACTACGACCCCGAACAAATTACTTACATATTTAT
>JADFLZ010000223.1 GCA_022564135.1 Candidatus Zixiibacteriota bacterium | reverse complement strand
AATTGTTTCGCGGTTTATAACAACCGCCAGAGCTTCGGCTTTTAGGCGGGCACCCTTGCAGGTCGGGCAGGGACTGATTGACATATAACGTTCTACCCAGCTGCGCACGGAGCTTGATTGTGTTTGCCGGTGTCGGCGCTCCAGATGCGGTATAACGCCCTCGAACTTTGATGTATAAGTGCCGGAACCTTTGACTGTCGTATGTTCAAACTCAATTGTTATCTCTTCTTTGGTGCCGTATAAAATCGCCTGGCGGATTGTTTTGGAAAGTTTCTTAAAGGGCGTGGTGAACTTGAAATCATATTCTTTTTTTAATCCCTGAAGCATATAGCGGTACCACGAGGCCATCTCTGCTCCACCCCAGGGATGAATGGTGCCGTCGTTTATTGATAAATTAACATCGGGGATTACCAAGGCCGGGTCTATTTCCATTTTCTGTCCGAGTCCGTCGCAGGTCTGACAGGCGCCGAAAGGTGAGTTAAATGAAAACATCCGCGGTGATAGTTCTTCGTAGCTGATATTACATTTGAGACAGGCAAACTGTTCACTGAAAAGCAGATCTTTGTTTTTAATATTTATTAAAACTGTACCTTGAGCAATTTTCAGCGCCGTTTCTACCGAATCTGCCAGCCGTCTCCGTGAACGGGTTTTGACAACCAACCTGTCGACCACCGCTTCAATCGTATGCTTTTTCTTTTTGTCCAGTTCAATATCGGAATCAGTTTCAACAATCTCGCCGTCGACCCGCAGCCGCACGAAACCTTCGCGCAGAGCTTCACTGATTATATCTTTATGTTCTCCCTTTTTGCCGCGGACCAGCGGTGCCAGAACTATCAGACGGGTGCCGTCTTCGAATTTTAAAACCGAATCAACAATCTGCTCAACTGTCTGCTGGGTAATCGGCTTGTTGCATTTAATGCAATGCGGCGTACCGACCCGGGCAAAGAGCAGCCGCAGGTAGTCGTAAATTTCGGTAACGGTACCGACAGTCGAACGCGGGTTTTTGGCCGTCCCTTTTTGTTCTATTGAAATAGCCGGCGAGAGGCCTTCGATAAAATCAACATCCGGTTTTTCCATCAGCCCTAAAAACTGGCGGGCGTAGGCCGAGAGCGATTCGACATAACGTCTCTGCCCCTCGGCATATATAGTATCAAAAGCCAGCGAACTTTTGCCTGATCCAGAAAGGCCGGTTATGACAGTCAGAGAATTCCGCGGAATTTTGACATCTATATTTTTGAGATTGTGCTCGCGCGCCCCTTTGATAAACAGGTAATCGGCGTTTTTGGTCGGTTTTCGGTAAGTACTCATAATTTTATTCTATTTGCCAATCCGCAGTATAAGCAAATCGGACAGCTAAATCAGCGGAAATCTGCCTGCTGATATCACTTTTTGGCAGACTTGGCCGGTTTTTCATATTAATCTAGAGGAGTTAACAAAAGTTTTGAGGATATAAGCAATGATCAAGACCAGATTCATAACGCATACCGGCTTGTTTTTGGCGCTGGCAGTTCTTTTGCCGGTCGGGTTTCATGCTTTTGGCGCCAGCGGCCGGATTTTTCTGCCAATGCATATTCCGCCGCTTTTAGCCGGATTTCTGATAGGCCCACTGAGCGGCGTCATTGTCGGCATTTTAGCTCCCGGCTTGTCACATCTTTTGACCGGCATGCCGCCTACTTATGCGGTGCCGCTGATGTCTTTGGAGCTGCCGATTTATGGCTTAGTAGCCGGCATGGCCTATAAGCGCCTTAATCTCAATATCTATATTTCGCTGATTGTGGCTTTGTTATTCGGACGAATAATGTTCGCCTTTGGTCTTTTAGTATTAGGTCTGTTTATGAATCTGCCCTATGGCGCTTCGGAATTTATTGCCGGCGGCGCAGCTTTGGTTCACAGCCTGCCGGGGGTTGTAATTCAGATAGTCGCAATTCCGGTTTTAGTGGCCTCACTTAAGAGATTTTATGAAAGGAAGTAAAAGAAAATTTAGTCGCCCACAGCTTGCTGTGGGTTCCCCAAAATTGGCAGAACCGCTAAAGGTTCTGCCCTACTATAGCTAGAACGGAAAACGGGACCCCCATGGTGGCCGACATCGAAATCCAACGTGCAGCGAAAAAGGGTGACTACGTCACCCTTTAAAGCCGCAATTGGTATGGCTGCCGTCGCAGAACGGTTTCTTTTCGCTCGCCCCACAGCGGCAGAGGCTGAATGGTTTTTCTTTGGTTACGGTGGTGCCGTTGGGCAGAGTGATAATTGCTTTAGTACAATTTATCCGGGCAGGGCCGTTGGGGAAAATAGTTATTTCTAATGTTGAATCATCCATTTGATTTGCTCCCTTTCTATTTAATAGATTGTAAGCTATTAGAGATAGCCGGTCAAGATAACAATTTTTTCAACAAGACCCCTGACCTACCATATAATCGAAGTATGGCTGCAACCAACCCAGTCATTGCGAGGAAGTCACGACTCTGTCGGGACGACGCGGCAATCTCGCCTCGCGAGACGGATGAGATTGCCACGCCCCGAAACAATCGGGGCTCGCAATGACAAATCACGGTCTCTTTAGCACCGTTACTTCCCCGCCTGAGACAGTTACTTTTTTGCCATCTACCTTTACTATCAGCGCGCCGGTTTTATCTATATCAATCGCTTCTCCGGTCAGCAATTTGTCGCCGGCTTTTAATGTTATCGTTTGTCCCAACAGCGATGAGTAAGCGCGAAGACGTTTAAGAGACCCGGCCAGCTGGTTTTTTTGATATTTCTTATATTCTTTTTCAAAGTTGTTTAAAAATTCAGCTGTCAGCTCGGCTCGATTTATTTTCTTTCCCACAACCTGCCTGAGCGACGTTGCAAATTTTCTCAAATTCTGCGGAAAGTCCCGCGGCTTCTGGTTTACGTTTATGCCAATGCCGACTACAACATAATTAATTTTATTATTTTTTGTGTACAGCTCGGTCAGCACTCCGGCTACTTTACGATTGCCTATCAAAATATCGTTGGGCCACTTTATTTGTACTTTACCGGGGCAGTAACTCTCAAAAGTTTTGGCCGCAGCCAGAGCCGTCATGACAGACAGCCCCGGCGCTTTCTCAAGCGATATTTTTGGCGTAATAATTATTGAAATATATGCCCCGACTTTTTCCGGCGAATGCCAGCTTCGTCCCAGTCGTCCCCTCCCCAGCGTCTGCTTCTCAGAAGTAATAACAACACTCTCGTCCGGATAATCGCCGGCCACCTGCGAAGCGATATCGTTGGTGGATTTTACCGAATGAAAAGAAACTAAGTTCTGCCCGATGATTTTAGTTTTCAGATAAAAATTAATTTCTGTGGCGCTCAGAGTATCTGCCGTATGATTGAAAGTTATTTCACTCTTGCTTAGTTTAATACCATAGCCCCAGGTTTTTAAAACTTTAGCGGCCTTATGAATATCAAAAATTTCGGATTTTAGTTTCCTGGCAACCGTTGAAATCTCAAAAACCTGTTTAGGCTTTTTTCTGATAAGCACAAGAATGTTATCAGCCAGTTTTACTAATTCGCCCTGATTCATTTTTGGTCAGTTACTTTAAGTGAAAAATCAGAAGTCGGTGCCGAGTGGGTCAGGGCGCCTACTGAAATATAATCCACACCGGTGGCAGCAATCTGCACCACATTTTCAAGCGATACATTGCCCGATGCTTCAAGCTTAACATTGTCAGACAAGTTTCGTGCAATCGAAACAAGTTTATGCAGATTTTCAATCGACTGATTGTCGAGCAGAAGTCTTTTTGCTCCGCACTCGATTGCTTCCTTTAACTGCTTTTCGTTTGAAATTTCAATTTCAATCTCAATTTCATCTTTGTGCAGAGCAAACTGCAGACGAAACTCCGGCGTTTCTATATTTTCGTTTAAGAGCTTTATAGCTTTTGAAATAGAGCCGGTCGCAGCTATATGATTATCTTTTATTAAAATCATATCATACAGCCCCTGCCGGTGATTGTCGCCGCCGCCAGCGACAACTGCTTGTTTTTGCAAAGCTCTTAAACCCGGCAGAGTTTTTCTGGTATCAATAATTTTGCAGCCGGAATGTCCGGCCTCTGCAACTTTTCTGACAAATTTATTAGTCAAAGTTGCCACTCCGCTTAAATGCCCCATAAAATTGAGAGCCACCCGCTCTGAAGTAAAAACTGTCTGATTAAAGCCATCGATCTTGATTATTATATCCCCGGGTTTAAAACTGTCGCCGTTTTTCTTCAATGGCATAATTATGTTGGCTGAATCTACAATCATAAAAGCCAAAAGAGCGGGCTGAAGGCCTGATAAAATTCCTTCAGATTTGGCAATAATCTCAGCTTTAACAGAAAACGGCTCCAGACAAGAAAGCGAGGTCATATCCCCCCGGCCGATATCTTCAGCCAGAGCAGTTTTGACCAGTGTTATCAATTCCTGTTGTTTGAGCGGCATAAATATCAATCAAAGGACTGCTTGGCGATTGTCAATCGGGAAATTATACTGAAACTGATGGTAAGAAAGCTTAAGAGAAAAAAAATAGCCGTTTTGGGTTATGGCTCACAGGGGCGTTCTATAGCCCTGAATCTGCGAGATTCCGGCTACGATGTGACTATCGGGCTGCCTCCAAAATCACAATCCCGCAAAAAAGCCAGAGCCGATAAATTTGCAGCGATTTTTTCTGTCAGCGATGCTGTAAAACAGTCCACAATTCTCTGCTTTGCTTTTCCGGACCACCTTCAGGGAAAAACTTATAAAAACGAAATTCAGGCAAACTTAAACAAA
>JADFLZ010000222.1 GCA_022564135.1 Candidatus Zixiibacteriota bacterium | reverse complement strand
ATAAGTGCTGCCAATACAACAAAGCTTTTCAATTTCATTATTTTGCCTCCAAAGTCATAATAATAGAGCTAATTTCAATATTCATAAAACAAGACGACTACAAAAATTTAACAAATTCTATATATTTTCACCTCCTGGCTATCACTACTTAAGTGAAAGTCAATTTAAGGTTCAATCTATGCTTTACCAATTATATCATTTAACATAAAATGAGTCAATAGAAAATTATATCTTGCTGGAAAAGCCATGAATTTGGCCCAAATTCTGCGCCCTAATAGACAATTCGCCCTCAAATCAGGCGATTTCCCTAAGAAGAAGGGGGCGGAGGGCCACTCCTGAAGATGAAATCTACCAAATATGTCAAATCCAGAATATTGCTGTCAGCGTCTGCGTTGGCATCGCCGCCAACTAAGTCCGGGTCCGGTCCTCCTCTGAAAATGAAATCTACCATGTAAGTGAGATCCAAAATATTTGCGGGTGTACCGTCACAGTTGGCATCGCCGTTGGCACATCCTACAACGATTTTACCAGGTATGTAAGTGTTAGGAAAATACTCTCCCCAGACTGATGAAATGACCGTCTTTTGACCGCTGATTGTAGCAGTATCAATCTCAATTATTCCTGATGGAGCAGAGATATCCACTTTGATGAGTAATTCAATAAACAGCCCCGAGCCAGCAGGCAGATAATTAGCTCCGCCGTTTGTATCAGGTATCATTTCTATCAGCCATTGTCCTGATCCGGGATTAGCTGCAGCAAATGAAACATGTTCAAAGCCGCTGGTTCGTGATGCTAAAATAGCAAAGGAGTCTACTGTCACGCCTGTAACTCCAGACAAACCGAATGATAAGCCAATTTTTTTAATCATAGAGCTGTTGGATAAATATACAGGCAAAGAAGTAGTTTGTCCTTTGACGGCTACGATTGAATCAAAAACGAGAGTGTCGTTTCTGACCCAGATGTAATTGCGCAGATGCTCTTCGCCCAACCCCAGCGGGTGGCCGTCATCAATTCGAAGTGAGACAGAGTAGATACCCGGCTGAGTAAAAGTATACTCCGGGTTTTGTAGAAACGAGCTGTCGCCGTTGCCAAAGCTCCACTCCCAGAAAAATGGAGAGTTTGGCGACAGGTCGCTAAACTGAACTGTCAGAGGTGAGATGCCTTCGGTCACATCAGCATTGAATTTTGCGTTGGCAAGACCGGCCAGGGCGTTGTAGGCATTGATTCTTCCGGCACCCAGCAATCCAATATATGACGGGTTTTGCGCATCAATATTATCGGCTGTTGCAAACATAATTGAATCTACCTGCTGACGAGTAAGTGAAGGCATCATTGACTTTATAAGAAGCGCCGTTCCGCAGATCATAGGTGCAGCCATTGAAGTTCCCGACTTGTAGCCATACGACGGATTATAGGAAAATGAAACCGTAGAGTAAATACCTGAACCGGGTGCGCTTATATCTATCCAGTCTCCGAAATTCGAGAATCCGGACTTGGTATCAGAAGAAGTCGTAGATGCCACCGATAAGACGTCATCGCCCAAAACGTCCAGAAAGTCCGGGACCTCTGCGTTACTGTTTCCCGAAGCATGCACTACAGTTACCCCTGCGGCGGCGGCGTTACTCATGCCCTGAACCATCGCTGAAGTACCCTGGGAACCCCAGCTGCAGTTGATCACGTCAGCTCCCATCATAGCGGCATAGTCAATTGCCTGTCCACAGTTAGTAGAGTTGACATAGCCCAGACTATCTGCTGCTGTTCCCCCAACACGCAGACACATTATCTGCACTCCCCTAAAAGAGCTGTTGCCCCCGAACCAACCTCCAGCTATTCCGGTAACTCCGGTAGCGTTGTTATTCATCCCGGCTACAATTCCGGCTATATGAGTACCATGGCCGTTAAAGTCATTGGGGTCCGGGTCCCGGGTACCGCCATCTTCTCCGGGCATTATTCCTAAATTTCCAAAACCTGTAAAAAAATCATAACCTATCAGGTCATCAACAACACCATTATTGTCATCGTCAATTCCGTTTAAGTCGTTTAAGTCAAAGACCAGGCCGTCTCCATCCAAATCTTCCCCTGGATTTACCCAGACGTTTCCCACAAGGTCAGGATGTTTGTAGTTAACACCGGTGTCAATATCGGCAAATTTGATTGAGTCCGATCCCGTTTCCAGATCCCAGGCATTATAAAACAGCGGGTCTATTCCTCCTGGAAACATGGCCCATTGTAAATTCCAGGAAGGATCATCCGGAGATGCATGAATCGGTAGCGCCCAGACCGCTTCGACATTTCTGACATTCGGGTTTTGAAGTAATTCTTCTATTAGTTTCTGTTCGTCGACAGATTCAGCAAAGTTAATTTCCCAAAATCTGGTGAGGTCATAAATTCCCGAGTTCGCTTTTGGTTTTTCCTTGCGCCAGGGAAAAACAGCATTTGCCGCATAGACATTATACTTTTCAAGAATGATATCAAGGCTCGGCACCGAAAAATTTACATTGCCGAAACCTTGATTGAACGATTTAGTATCGACCTCATCTTCAAATTGAATAGTAAGACGTCCGTTTATTATGTAAGGTTTTGGAGGTTCTCCGTCCGGATATTTTTCTCCAGATGCTGACGAAACTAAAAGCAACAGATACAAAAAAGTCAAAAATTGCAGGGATGCCGTTCTACTTCTCATAATCAATTCACCAGTTTGTCTTGTTGTCCTCACAATTTAAGTAAGTAAATTAGCGGTGGGTCTTACCGGGCCTAACCTGGTTATCAATATACCTGATATTCCCGTTTACCCTAACAAAAAATGACCACCCCGATCGTTCGGGATGGCCATTGTCTCTATAACTTACTAGTACATGACTAGTTATATATTATCGCCGACTTACGATGGTGGGGTTCCGCAACTTTGCGGCGGATCTCCACCACGGAAGATACGGTCTACCAGGAAGGTCAAGTCAAGTACGTCAAGAATTGACTTGTCACTATTGGCATCAGCCTCACCCGAACAAACGGCTGCCTGACCACCACGGAAGATCCTGTCTACCGAAAAGGTCAAATCCAGGACATTGGCATCAACATTGTCGTTATTCAAATCTCCATGAAGACCACGACAACAACCAAAATAATGAGTGAAGTTACGACCCTTATCGGCCAGCTCCTCTATACGACCAGGACCACTAAGATCCTCTCGTACTGAGGCCAATACGGTGTAAACTACCAGAGTATCATTGACAGCAAGATTATACTTAAACTCGTAAGTCAATACTCCATGCAGGTCTGTCTCAGCTGAGTCCGGATTACTATGAAACCACGGAATCAAACCTGTGGCAGCTGACATGTTGAAATAAAGCTCGTTGTCATCCCAACCGGTATAGACATAACGAGCGTTGGCCTCAGCATATCCACCATAAAGAGTATCATTGGTAGTCCACTTATTGGTCGACTTGGTAAAATAAGTCGTATAACTATAAGCCATACCACCAAAACGTGCATCATTCTCCTGACACTCTGCACCAGCGGCTGTATCAATGCCAAATTCCGCTCCGATAAAGTAAATAAGACCCAAAGCTGAGTTTACCTCACCTCTGTTATCACTGCCGGTACCGCCTGAATCCTTCTGGTCGGATGGAATATCCCAGTCTATGGCGTCACCTACAACTATGCTGTCATGATCCAGACCATCGTTGGACCAGACCTTAAGGCTCTTGGTGATGAACTGCTGGTCAGCATGCCAGGTCTTATTGTTCTGATTACCATAAGTCGTCGTTACCTGTGGCGCATAATAGGTCACATTAAAAGCTAAGGATGAATCATGGTTGACCATCTTACCAGTACTCCAGGTCTGAAGCATGCCGTCAGTTACCGGAGCAGCTGCAGCCTCCAAAGAATAAACTGAACTGAAATTACGAGGACCCTGACTGAATATCTGGTTTGACAAGATAGTATCGACACCACCACCGGTATCTACAATACCGCCTACTACAAAGCTACCATCATAAAGGTAATATTCGGTAAGACCTACAATTGAATCTACTGTATCACACTCGGCCGGGTCATACCAGTAGTCCATACGAACTCCTTCTTCACCGGCATCACCACCACCGCCATACTGGCCGTTGGTCGCTACTGCCAAAGAAATTACGCCTGTTGAGATTGTATCCCACTTGGTCAAAAGAACTGTGTCTGTAACTATCAAAAATACAGTAAGAGTGTCAATATCGCTCGGACCATCGTGGGTAAACAATACGCGACCCTTAACCACTATATGACCACCAGCTGCGTTGATTTTAGCCTGAGTAATGCCCGTTGCATCCATGGTAATAGTTCCGACATCTGTGTTGCCGGCGCCATCAGGAATAACCGCTGCAAAACCAGAGGCCGAAAGCCAGCCGGCCGGACCAGTATCTTCTTCGGTTGTTACCGTTATGTTCAAAGTAGCATTACCGGTGTTCTCTATCGCTAGGGTAGTGTCTTTAATAGAATCGGGTTTGACATAGTTAGGCCAATCTATTAAAGTGTATTCATAAATCGGAACCGGTATCTGATCAGGATCAACACAGGCTATACGGAAATGCTTAACCGGGCTGTTGGTCCAGGTTGAGTTATCAAATCCGACAAAGCCCGGATCAAGATCGCTAATATAAACAATATGCAGCCAGTCTGAGCCTGTTCCATCAGGATAAGGGACTGAACGAGGAAGGACTGTATCTACTCCTGAGAAATCATCACCAGATAGTGTCGTTATACCGTAAGGCGCCAACGAAGCCCAGTGATCT
>JADFLZ010000221.1 GCA_022564135.1 Candidatus Zixiibacteriota bacterium | reverse complement strand
CCATCTTCTTCACCCTCTGTTGCAGCCACGTTGTCAAGCGACATCGGATCAATTATTTCAGGTTCAGAATCGAGTTTAATTTTCTGCGACAGCCCGCTGGTTTCGTAGCTGTCGTCATCGCCGGAATCGTCACCGTCCAGATTGAGCGACTGATGATCCTTAAGCGGAATAGAAGTGGAACCGCCAAGAGAGCCTTTGACCTGCTGGTCCTGCCCGATAGCGCTGGTTGCTTTAACTTCTTCTCCTGACAGGATAGCTGTTGCCACGTTTTCAGGGTCAGAGCTGCTGGCCTTAATTTCTCTTACGACCGGTTCGTCACTTTCTGCGCCGTCAGATTGAGATTTGGCTTTAAGGCGCAGTCTTTCCATTCTTTTCTTGGCTTTTTCTTTGGCTTTTTTCTTTCTGATTTCTTCGGCTTCTTCACCCAGTACCAGGCTGGTCTCCAACATCGGTGCGGCTGCCATAAACAGGACGAATTCCAGGCCGATATATGACAGCTCAACCAGAACGTTGAAAGAACTAAGCATAAAGTAGTTTACATTGATCAATAAGAAGAGCCCGATTCCGAGCGTGACAAAGCGGTACAAGAGTGAAATCTGGGGCATTACAAAAGCGCAAATACCGCCAAGCAGGAACAGAAGTAACAGATTAAACAATACTGATTTAAATCCAATGGTAATCATATCCCGGTTGATGAGATTGCTCAGGGTGGTAGCAGTTATCAGATACCTGGGTGTTTCGTCGCTCACGGGAGTTTTGAAATATTCTGAATTATCGAATTCATCGACGGTAATAAGAATCGCTTTTCCGGATAGCTGACTAAAATTGAAACCTTCGCCCAATATTTGATTGGCTGAAAATTTTACAAACGGGTTTTCTTTGTAGAAATTCAGGAAAAATTCACTTTTATAATTTATAGGTATAGTTACTCGGCTGCCCAGTTCTATAGTCTGGCCTTCGGTTATTTTTACCATTTCAGGTTTTACTTTTTCATAGACAGCAGCCGCGATTAGAGCGACCGATGGATAATAGTAGCCTTCGTAATTCATGACCATCGACTGGTGTCTCAGGATTCTATCATCATCCGGCATTATATAACTAAAGCCGAGTTTGGGCCTGGTCTTAAGTATTTTGCCTGCAGGTAAAAATAATTTGCGGGCTAATAGGCTTGAGTTTTCTTCCATAAGCCCCAATTGGTCATCGACTGCCAAAGAATAATCAAAGAGATAGTCGGGGTTGCTGGTGCGGCTGCTTCTGAAAGTCGCCAGAGCGATATCATAAGGAATAACTAAATTGTCAATCCAGCTTAACTGCTCGGTTAAAATCTTGGTATTGCCGGCTTTTTCCTGGGCAGCATTTTCCTGAAGTTCGAAATCCAGTACAATAACTTTTGGATCGGCGCCTGCGATGGCTGCGGTTAAATCGGCTATACGATCATGACCCCAGGGCCAGCTGCCATATTGGTCCTGAGCGGCTCCGTCGATTGTCACGATTACTACGTTTTGAATCATTTCATCGGAGGAGGTCAGATTTTGAAGCTTGTCATTGATGCTGCTCTGGAGACTTTCAATCGGCCCGAAGCCATTGACATAAAAAGAAGCTACCAAAATGGAAATCAACAGAAAAACAATATATGAGGCATATTTAGTCATGTTTATTACTTGCCGATAGCAAGTCTTTCTATCAGCATTTCCGGAAGCTTGGCTTCTTCCATCTTTCTCTGGGCAGTTTTGATATCATACTCAATCCGGTGATAACAGACGTCTCTGGTTTCGGTATCATAAGTTACATAAGATGCTCGGGGATCATTGTCCCGTGGCTGACCTACCGAACCTATGTTAATCAGATATTTGCAATCAGGCTCCGGCACAAAATCGTGACCAACTCTCTGGCGGGGCAGCTGGCCCGGCTTTTCATTGAATATGACCGGAACATGGGTATGTCCCATGAAGCAAATATTTGTTTTGCAGTTGGGGAAAGCATTAGCGGCATCATTATGGGTCAAAATGTAGTGGAATTCTTGCGGCTGAAACGGTGAAGCGTGAACAAGATGTATTCCCTCAATTACTTCTTCCATTGTAAAAGTATCTAAAATCGAAATATCCGTGTCCGTCAAAGTTTTCTTAGTCCACTCAGCAGATATCTTGGCCAGCGGGGAATAGTCATTTGAGGATTCCCGTCCCAGTGCGTAAAAGTCGTGGTTACCCATCAGCTTTATCTGACAAGTCTTATTGACCAGTTCGAGGCAAGCCGAAGGGTCGCTGCCATATCCTACTACGTCACCCAGACTGCAAATCGTGTCTGTGTTTTCTGTTTCGATATGTTTAAGGACAGCTTCTAGTGCTTCAAGGTTGGCATGGACATCCGATACCAGAGCTATGTGCATTATTTATTGCCTTCAACGAATTTGAAAGTGGATTTTCCTATGGTAATGATGTCCCCATTTTTTAAATGGGCTCTGCTGACAGGTTCACCATTGAGTTTTGTTTTTTTGGCTTTACCAAGGTTAACCAGTGAGAAGTTATTGTTTTCCTGCACAATTTTGGCCTGAATACCGGCCAGGAAAAACCCCTTGGCTTTTACATGAACAAATTTCGCCTTACCGATAGTGGTAACTTCACGGTCCAGTTTGAACTCAAGGAAGTCCGCGTTTTCTTCGCCAAGCAGTACCGAGCCGCCATATTTTTCAATTATCTGTCTTTCAACTTTGTCGTTTTCCAAAAGCTTTCTTTGGGCCTTGGTATTAAGAACCATGGTGCCGTCGAAATTGATAGCCTCGTTGGCTTCCTGAGTTGATTCAGTTTTATAAATGAGAGAGTACTTACCTATTGAGATAACGTCTGAATCCCGGAGAACTTCTTCGCTGATTTTGCGGTTGTTTACGAAAGTACCGTTTAGAGATTCATTGTCTATGATAACTGCGGCGTTTTCATTAAATTCAATCATGGCATGCTTGCGTGAGACTCCGCGGTTCTCAAGGACTATGTCATTGTCGGTAGTACGACCGATGGAGAGACGTCTCTTCTCAGTGACAATTCGTTCGATCAGCTTGTCTTCAAATTTGACTAATATTTCAGCCATGGGAATATCCTCTTATAGCTTTTCAAGTAATTTTGTCCGGCCTTAAGCCTATGTTTTTCAATCCTATGAGACAACTAATCCAAACTGGCTATTTTACGAACCAGTACCAATATTATCGGCGCAGAAGAGGCAAACTTAAACTGAAAATCGGCTATCTACTGACACAACCAGGCTGTTCTTACTATTGCAGGATTTTTCAACAGGGACTGTCGTAATTGTTCAATTCTTGATGTTTTGTCGTACTAATGAAGTTGCAGTCAAATCGAGAATCGGTTATATAACAATTCTAAATAACGAATTTGCCAATAATGATTTAAGAGAGAACAGGTTACAATGAAAGTCTTAGCAATTGCGCTTCAGAAAGATAACAAGCTTACTTCTGCCTCCTTTGAAATGATTCAGGCGGCCAGGTCTATTTCTGAAGATATCTCGACTGCTATTTTGGCCGAAAATGCTGATTCTATCGCTTCAGAGTTAGCCTCCCGGGGAGGCGGCCAGGTATTAGCGGTTTCTGATGAGTCCTTGAAGTTTTTTAACGAAGAGATTCATGCCAAAGTATTGACAGAACTGATCAAAAAGCACACCCCAAACGTAATCCTCTGTCCTGCTTCACTTTACGGCAAGGCTCTGCTCTGCCGGCTGGCTGCTCTAAATGGCGGGGCTATGGCTTCTGAAGCTACCGGACTTGAAAAAGATGGAGAGAAGTTAAAAGTTACCAGACCACATTATGGCGGTTCTGTTGTTTCTACGGTGGAAAACAGAGGCGAATCGCCGTTTTTTGTCTCAATCAGGGCAAAGATTTTCCCTGAATCAAAAGATGGTTCTGGAGAGGTAATAAACGAAACCATTGATTCTGCGGCCTTTGAAGCAGTCTCGAAAGTAATTGAATCAAAAGTCGAAGCGGCCGGCGAACTCAGCTTGACAGAAGCTGACCGGATTGTCTCGGCCGGCAGGGGCATGAAAGGTAAAGAGCATATTCCTATGGTCGAGGAGCTGGCCAAGTCTCTGGGGGCGGCTCTGGGGGCATCCAGGGCTATTGTAGATGCCGGCTGGATTTCGTATTCCCACCAGGTTGGACAGACCGGCAAGACCGTAAATCCCAAGCTTTATATTGCAGTCGGTATCTCAGGGGCTATCCAGCATCTGGTAGGTATGAGAACTTCGCAGACTATTGTGGCTATTAATAAAGACAAAGATGCTCCGATTTTTAGCGTTGCCAATTACGGTATTGTTGGTGATGCCTTTGAAATTGTACCGGCTCTGACTGCAAAGTTTAATAAAGAACTCGGGAGCTGATAGCTAATTTTGATGGAGGGATAAGGAATGATTCGCAAAATCATCGCACTGGTAGTAGGTCTGCTGGCAGCATTTGCTTTAGTCACAGCTATTGAAGGATTAGGCTACGAACTCTACCCGCTTCCCGACGGCTTAGACACCCAAAATCTTGACCAGATGCGCAAGCATATAGAGAGCCTTCCGCCTCAGGCTTTGCTGATTGTATTGTCGGCCTGGATAGTGGCCACTATGGGCGGCGGTCTTTTGGCCTGCATTATTTCCAAAGTTAAGCCGCTGCTTTTTGCCTCACTAATCGGGCTGGCTACTATGAGCGGGTCAATTTATATAATGTTTCAGATTCCTCACCCGCCCTGGTTTATGGCAGCTGCAATTGCCGGAATTCTTATGGCTATTTTCATCA
>JADFLZ010000220.1 GCA_022564135.1 Candidatus Zixiibacteriota bacterium | reverse complement strand
AACCACGTCAGAAGTATCGCGGCGAAGCTTCATTTCCGCTGATTATGCAGAATATTCACAGATACTTTCTCTATTTAGCTTTGATGTTTATTGTTTTTCTGACCTATGATGTCTGGAACGCCCTCTGGTTTGCCGATCCGGCAACAGGAGAGAAAAGTTTCGGCTTGGGTGTCGGGACATTAGTACTGGCAGCCAATGTCATTCTTCTTAGCTGCTATACCCTCGGCTGTCATTCGCTCCGTCATTTAGTAGGCGGATTTCTTGACAAATTTTCCGGTTCACCTGTCAGGTTTAAAACTTACCAGTGTGTCAGCTGCTTAAACAAAAGACATATGTTCTGGGCCTGGATGAGCCTGTTTGTGGTCGGGTTTTCTGACGTATATATTCGTCTTTGCGCTATGGGCATCTGGACAGACTGGATAATATTATGACATCGCAAGTCCTCAATGCATTCGTTTTGAGAATGAATCCTGGTGGTGAGAATAAAATCAAAGAGGCTCTTACGAACGATGAGCTGATTATTGGATGGAGCAAGGCGAAAGGATTGGACAATCTAAGTCTAGGTTGGGAAAATTTTAGAGAAATCGTTCACAATAGTTGTTTCCCCAACGATGAGAACTATTTAAGATCCGGAAGAAGCGCGGGAAATCTATGGAGATTTATCAGAGAGATGAAACAGGGGGACTTGGTAGCAGTACCTACCGATGAGGGTTTCTATGTTGCGGAAATAGAAGGAGAAGTACGATTTTTAGACGAGCACGTCGAAGAAGATACCGCGTATAGAAGAAAAGTTAAGTGGTTGAATAACAGCCAGCCGATTGATAGGAAAATCGCAAGTTATCCGCTGATATCTAGAATGAGAATTTGGCATACATGCGCGAGGGCTAATGACCTAATTCAGGATATCTCAGAATCAGTAAAACTGGCCCTCTCTGGAGAAAAGCCAACATTTGAAAATGACTTGAGAGAAAAGCTCATAACGCAGACTCTAGAGGAAATTCACAGTGGAAAGATAGATGATTATGGTTTTGAAAGGCTTGTCGCAAACCTTCTCAAGTCACTTGGAGGACAAAATGTTAGAATTACACCACGAAATTTGGATAAGGGTATAGATATATTTAGTGATTTTAGAATAGCAAAGTTATCAAAGATTACCTTAGGTGTTCAAGCAAAGCATTGGCAACCTAAGCCTCCCGTGGGAAGCGATGTAGTAGAGCAGCTAAGAGATGGCTTGAAGTCTGAAGATAGTGTTTCTATTGGTTGGATTGTTACTTCTGGCACTTTTTCAGAAGAAGCAAGAGAAGCAGCCATAAGAACTGAAGAGGATTTAGGATTAAAAATAGAATTAATTGATGGACATATGTTAGCATCTTTAATTGTGGAAGTTGGAATAGGGTCGGAAAGTGCGTTGGTAAACTTCAAATTATGAGAAATGAATTCTGAGTAATTTCAAGGTGAAATGATGCCCAATGTTAAAAGACATGTATATGATGTGCTCATAATTGGCGCCGGAGGAGCAGGACTTCGCGCTGCTATTGAAGCTTCAGGTGAGGGCGTCAAAGTAGGCGTCGTCTGTAAATCTCTACTGGGCAAGGCACACACTGTTATGGCCGAAGGCGGCGCGGCGGCGGCAATCGGTAATGTAGATGAAAAAGATAACTGGAAAGTTCATTTTGCAGATACAATGCGCGGCGGACAGTATCTCAATAACCCTCTGATGGCCGAAATTCACGCCAAAGAAGCGCCGGACAGAATTTTAGAACTGGAAGCCTGGGGAGCGCTCTTTGACCGCACCAAAGACGGAAAAATTTTACAGCGTCACTTTGGCGGACACCGCTATCGAAGATTAGCTCACGTCGGCGACAGAACCGGCTTGGAGATGATACGCACGTTGCAGGACCATAGTATCCATCAGGGCATCGATTTCCATATGGAGTGCACGGTTTTAGAATTACTTAAAGACGGCGACAGAATAGCCGGTGCTTTTGGTTACGACCGCGAAAAAGGTCGTTTCATAGTTTTTGAAGCAAGTGCGGTTGTCCTGGCAACCGGTGGTATCGGCCGGGCTTTCAAAGTGACTTCTAACAGCTGGGAATATACCGGCGATGGTCAGACTTTGGCCTATGACAGCGGCGCCGAGCTTATTGATATGGAATTCGTGCAGTTTCATCCGACCGGCATGGTCTGGCCTCCGAGCGTCAAAGGGATTTTAGTCACCGAAGGTGTGCGCGGCGAAGGCGGCGTCTTGCGCAACAGCGAAGGCAGGCGCTTTATGTTTGATGATATTCCTGAGGCTTACAAAAGTTCGACCGCTGACAGCGAAGAAGAAGCCTGGCAGTACACCATCGGCAACACCGAGGCGCGGCGTCCTCCGGAATTATTAACCCGCGACCATGTCGCCCGCTGTATAGTAAGAGAAATAAAAGAGGGACGCGGATCTCCCCATGGCGGTGTCTATCTTGATATTGCCTGGATAAAAGAAAAGCTGCCAAATGCCGCCGAGCATATCAAGCGCAAACTTCCCAGCATGTATCATCAGTTTAAGGAACTGGCAGAAATCGATATAACTTCCGAGGTGATGGAAGTAGGCCCGACCACCCATTATATCATGGGCGGAGTAAAAGTAAACGCCGAAACACAGATGACTAACGTGCCGGGACTCTTTGCAGCCGGCGAAGTAGCAGCCGGTCTCCACGGCGCTAACAGGTTGGGCGGAAATTCGCTTTCAGATCTATTAGTGTTCGGACGTCGCTCAGGAGAATTTGCGGCAAAATTTGCCAAAGAAAACGGCAAAGCAGCAATTGACGATGCAAAAGTTCAGTCTGCCATTAGAGCGGCGCTGGCTCCGTTTGAACGCTCAGGTAGTACAGATGGCAGCGGGGTCTATCAGGTGCAGCAGGAACTTCAGGATTCGATGCAGAGCTTAGTTGGTATTGTTCGAACTGAAAGTGAAATGAAAGAAGGACTGGAAGTCATAAGCCGCTTAAAAGAGCGGTCCAAAGTTGTTGGTGTCGAAGGAAACCGTGAGTACAATCCCGGCTGGCATACGGCTTTGGACTTACATAATTTGATGACAATCTCTGAAGCAATCGCCCGTTGTGCACTCATGCGTAAGGAAAGTCGCGGGGCGCATTTCCGGCTGGATTTCCCCGACAAAAGCGAAGAATTTGCCAAAATAATTATGGTTCTCGTTAAAGACGCCGATGGTCAGATGCAGGTCAGTAGTGAAGCGATAGTGCCTTTGACCGAAGAACATAAACAGATCATAGAAGATAATAAGTAAGGGAATTACAGGTTAAAGTTTAGATGGCATCAGTAACATTCAAAGTATGGCGCGGCAACATTGACGGCGGCGAGTTTAAGGACTATAAGACTGATATCAGCGAAGGCATGGTTGTGCTTGATGCCCTGTTTCAGATTCAGGCCGATTCGGCCAATGATCTGGCTATTCGCTGGAACTGCAAAGCCGGTAAATGCGGCTCCTGCTCGGCCGAAGTCAACGGCTATCCGAAATTAATGTGCATGACTCGTATGAGTTCATTGCCGCAGGACAGACCTGTAAAAATCGAACCGATGAAATCTTTTCCGGTGATAAAAGATCTGGTTTGTGATGTTTCCTGGAATTATGAGGCCAAGAAACGAATCAAAAAGTTTAAGCCCAGAAAGCCGGATGCCGCAGACGGCACCTGGAGGATGCAGCAGGAAGATGTTGACCGGGTTCAGGAATTCCGCAAATGTATTGAGTGTTTTTTGTGTCAGGATGTCTGCCATGTCTTAAGAGAACATCACCTGCATGAACATTTTATTGGTCCCAGTCTGTTGGTCTATACGGCCGCCTTAGAGATGCATCCGCTCGATGTCGAAGACCGGACTGAAGATTTAAGAAAACATCAGGGAATCGGCTTCTGCAATATTACCAAGTGCTGTACGAATGTTTGCCCGGAAAATATTACAATTACTGACAATGCTATCATCCCTCTAAAAGAACGGTTAGTAGATAAATTTTACGACCCGCTCAAAAAGATATTGAATCTCTTTTTTGGCAAATCCTGACTCAGTTTCTTATTGCCATTTATTATTCTAGTATCTATTTTTTAGCAGTTTTGATATTCTATAATTGAGGAATGCATTTTGATAAATTTATCAATACTTAAAAAGCTGGTTCTGGCAGCCATACTTGTTTTTTCTGTCAGTTGTATTGAGAAAGTAGATACTCCTGGTCAGGTCAAACTAGACAGTACTAAAGTTGAAGTCGAAGATGCGCCAACTGAAATGGCCGAGTACTTCGTTGTATTATTAAAGCGCGGACCAAAATGGACCGCCGAAATGACTCCGGAAATTGAAAAAGTCTTAGAAGGTCATTTTGCAAATATTAAGAAACTGACAAAAGAAGGCAAGTTGGCTGTGGCCGGGCCGTTTTTTGGACAGGAAGGCGAAGGAGCGCTGGCCGGATTGTTCATTTTCAAAGTAGACTCAATCGAAGAAGCTATTCGTCTGGCCGAGCAGGACCCCGGGGTTCAGGCCGGCAGGTTTACTTTTGAAGCAATCACCTGGTACGGACCCAAAGGTCTGACTTACTGACGGCATCGATTTTATTCGATAATTTCAACGCCTTTCCAAAAGGCTACATAGTCCTTGATATTTAAGGCTTTCTCTTTAGGCTCAGGGTAAAACCAGGCCGCATCTTTATTTATGTCATCGCCGACCTTGATAGTGCAGTAACTGGCTTCACCTTTCCAGCAGCAGTCACTTTTGGTGTCGCTTGGCTCAAGGAATTCTTTCTTGACAGAATCGGC
>JADFLZ010000219.1 GCA_022564135.1 Candidatus Zixiibacteriota bacterium | reverse complement strand
AACACGGCATCGGGAATGCCGATTTTGCCAATATCGTGAAGCATACAGCCCATCACCAGATTTTTTACTTTCTCAGGCTCCCAGCTAAGATGACGGGCAACAATTTCTGCAATCTTTGAAACTCTGTCGGTATGTCCGGCAGTATGGGTATCGCGGGCTTCAATAGCTTTGGCGAGTCCCTTAATAGCATTTAAATACGATTTTTGGAGGTCATTGTACATACGCCAGTTGGCGATAGAAGATGCCGCAAAATTGCTTAAGATACCCAGTATATTAATCTCTCCGGAGAGAATTCTGTCAAATTTCCTGAAAGCTAAAATGTTAATTACACCTGTCAGAGTTCTGCCGACAAAAATTGGCTGAGATATTTTGATTCTGTTTCTCCTGGATTCTCCTGAAGAGTCCTGACGTATAGAGATTGCCGGCTGCGGGCTTTTGGTATAAGTAAATGTTTCCAGAGTCGAGTCGTCGAGAACTTCGCTAATATATTGCTCTTCATCCGCCTCATAGACTTTATAATCAGGTTCAGTCCTGGAGGGGTCTGAAATTATAACTCCTGCCGCCACTGCACCTATCTCTCTTTTACAGGACTTGACTAAATTGACCAGGTACTTCTCGATATCGTTATCAATGGAGCTGTTGAAGCTGGTAGTCTTAAGAAACTCCACCTGACCTTTAAGCTCCAGATTTTCTCTTCTGATAGACTGGTGTTCTAAACCGCGTTCGATAGTAGCTTTTAGAAGTTCCATTTTAAACGGTTTGACCAGAAAATCGTAGGCACCGTTTTTCAGAACAGATATAACCGTCTCTACCGTCGGGTGCGCTGTCATTAGTATTACTATGGCGTCGTGATTGTGTTTTAAAGCCGCATCAAGGATTTCTACACCGGAATGACTGCCCATTATAAGATCGGTCAAAACCAGGTCAACAGGTTTACAGTCTAAATGCTTGAGCGCCAGACTCGGGTCAGAATAGACGCTGAGTTCGTATAATTCTGTGCCCAGGGTATCTTTTATGAGATTGCAGATGTACTTTTCATCATCTACAACCAGTATTTTAGTCTTAGTATTCAATAACATAATTTCAGAGCTTCTTCTCGTTTCATCTTATCGGACTAATTTGTTTAGCCGTCATACGCCCTCGCGAGAATGTACAATTATTGAGCGCAGCTTTTGAACCGCTATGACACGAATCAGAGCCGACATCTATTCACCTACGTATTTCCGGTCGTACTGAGCAGAGTTTGAGCAGAGTCTTTCGATATTAGCGGACCAAGACAAATTTTCTCAGGCAATGTTCAAGGATTACTCAAATAACTCGATAATCATAGAAGAGCAGCCAGAATCCCGGCCAATCATAGCCGGTAATTCATAGAAGGAGAAAAGAGATGTCAAGGATATTGACTATTGCAGCTTGTCTGATACTGTTCCTGCAGCCGGCCATTGAGGCCGAGACCAAAAAGGCGCCTCGTCTGGTCAGAGTAGGTGATGTCCCCACCGGCGAACTCCGGGCAGGCTATACTATATCTACCGCGGATACCTGCATCGTCAGACATGACGCCGGTATCTACTGGCGAATTGACGGCTGGATAATCGGCAACGAATTATATAAGTCCTATCTTGACCCGGCCGCCAGCTGTCTGCTCCCTTACCCCTTTACTATTACAGAAATAAATATGCCGATGATATTTGATGCCACTACTCCCTTAATAGTTGCGGTTGATATTGAAGAAGCAGACCTGTCAAATCCTAACTGCCCCGTACCCGGACAATTATTAGCGATTTCTTCTCAGTATGAGTTTGTTGTGCCCGAAGCAGGAGTTTACGATATCTGGATTCCGCTGGATACTCCCTTCACGGTAGACGGACCGTTCTTTGCAGGATTCTTTATCGGAAATGCATTTGAAGCAGGTGTAAATCCCGGCTTGATTACTGATAGCATCCCTATGCCATGCGTTTCTTACAATATCTGGGACACAGCTTTCGGCTTTGTAGATATGGGCAATAACGAAATTTACAATTTCCCCGGCAGACTGGTCCTTTATGCTTCCGGCTATCCCGGTGGTTCAGGCGGAATTCAGCCGGAACCATCTCTGTCAATTATATTTCCTGCTGACGGAGATACACTGCTTGGTTTTTCAAAAATCTGGTCATGGGAAAACTCCGGTTCAGAAATAATTGACTTCGTCCTTTTTGAAGCGCGACCGGCCTCAGGAGCATTTCTTGAAATCGGCAGAGATTTTGACGGAACTCAGACTCTCAGAGACGGTGTTAAGACAGCTGTCAACGCCGACGGATTCAGTCAGTTCTGGGATTTCTCTAGCCGCAGTGAAGGGAACTATGTCATAAAAGCTACGGCGGTTGATACTTCCGGCAGAACTTCTGTAGACAGCATAGTTGTCTACTTAGAACCTACTCCGCCGGTTCCGAAAATAGTTTCACCGGGCAATGGCAGTGACTTTTGCCCCGACATAAATCTGCTGTTCAGCTTGTTTGATGAAGATTTTTCGAGGGTTGAAGCTCATTTCAAAAAAGGTGATACTGCTTTTTCATTGAACCTGATACAACTGGTGCAGTCCAATTATGGAGATAACAACGGCAATCCTCTGGATGGCAATAGTTACACCAGTGGCGAGTACGGCGATTACTATAGCGGCCCGATAGCAGCTACCCAGGCCATCAGGGTTTGGTATGACCGCGGCTACAAACAGTTTATGAGACAGGGACTTTCTGATATCCCGATTAATGAATTTGTAGAGCTGATGGCCGGCTTCTTTGATACCAGAAACAATCGTGGTACTTATGATGAAAATATGATAGAAGGCTTAAGAGCGCACCTTGACCGCTTTGATCTGGTAGATTATGACCATCTCCGCGACCCTGATTACTTTGCACTAAGAAGCTGGTTAGAAGACGAGGAACGTTCTGTCATACTAGGGTTAGGCGGCACACCCGGAATGTGGGTTGCTGCTGATGGTTTCTCCGGATGGAAACAAGCTGACAGTAGTTATGTGGTAAGAGTTGCCAATCCTGAAACCGGTCTGGTCGTTAACGCCTTGATGAGGAACAATTCGGGAATTAGTGAGCTGAAAATTGGAAGCAGCTGGCAGCCGGTTGATATAATGATTTCACTTTCTGTAAGAGGCTGGAATATTTCACGCCAGCTTATTGGTACTGACGTTGACGGTTCCGACGGCTGGTCTATCAGCTGGACGCCAATATCCTTAAGCCATGGCGCTCCTTATTTCTTCAGAGCCACTGGCTTTGACCAGTCCGGCATAACCGGTAATTCAACCATTCTGATGAATTATGATTGCGCTAATTTCTTTGTCAAAGGTGATTATAACGGCGACAATTCGGCCAATATGCTCGACCTGATTTACCTGATAGACTTTCAGATTAACAGAGGACCTGCTCCGGTTGGCGGAGTAGGCCGGGCTGATGCCAACTGTGACAATAACATAAACATAGCCGATGCTGTTTTCTTTATAAATTTCATGTTTGGTTCGGCCGGAACTCCCTGTTACTAAATTTAATAAAAAGCAGGCAGTGTTAACTGCCTGCTTTTCTGCTACTACTTACGGGCTGCAGCAGCTTTGATGGCTCGCCTTGCTATCTCAGGCGAAATGCCAAGCAGTATGATAAGTTTATCTACCGCTTCATCAAGATATTTAGCCCAGCTTTTGTCATGCTTGTTTCTGAGTTCGTCGGTGAACTCATCAGCAAGTTGTGCTATCAGTTCGGCATAGCGCTGTCTTTTTCCTATTTTCAAGAAAGGAACGACATAGCGGGTAGCAATATGTCCTGCCAGCAGCAGCCCGAATGAGCCCAGGACATTTAGCCACGAAGCAGGTTCGAATAATAGTGATTCCATAAGATTTCTCCTTGAAAGTTATTAATGTTAATAATTAACAAATGATTTTGCTTACCAATCCAGCTGCCAGCTGCTCGAATCGGGTACGGTAACTCTCTTGTGTACTATGGTGCCGTCGCTGCGCTCTATTATCAGGTCGTATTGGGTACCGGCAGGAATCAAAGAATCCGAGCGAATCAGGTCCAGAAAGAAATAGCCGCTGCTGTCTGAGGTCGTCGTTACCATGAACGGCGATATTATCAGATTGCCTGATTGTGCAACACCGGCAGGAAGATAGGCTCTGACCACGGCATCTTTTTCGGGAACAGCGCTGACTGAGTACAAATAACCGTATACCCGGCACAGAGCCGGCAAAACAGGAGAGCCCGGGTCAAACTGGTCTCCAAAGACAGTATCTATTCCGGCACCCGTCACTACCAGTGTATCGAAAGTCTGATAAATATAGCCGGGTGAAGTTGCTACAATTATAAAACTGTCAGCATCAAGATTGAATGTTGCAAGTCCCAGCAGATTTGATTTTCCGGTAGCAATTAAAGCTGATTGACTGATGTTACGCACTGCCAGATTCGTGCCGGGAATAACCTGAGAAATTGTAGAGTCGTAGGTTACTAATTGATATGAAAACGCTCCCGAGCCGCTGCCCAGTCCCGATATTTCTGTGTCAAGATATTTTCCGAATGTCCCGGCAGTTGTATGATTTGACTGCGGACTGTTCCAGATCCAGCCTGCTAAGCTCGAAGAATCCAGTCCCGAAGATCCCTGAACGTAAGTTGAATTATTAAGCGAGTCCCACATACTTCCGGCAATAGTAGCCGCATCACTAAAAGGGATATTCCATATCTCTTCTCTGACAGTTCCATCTAAAAGATCCGCAGTAAGAAAACTTGCAGCGAATTTCGTACTGGTAAAGCTGAATGATTTTACAGCTG
>JADFLZ010000218.1 GCA_022564135.1 Candidatus Zixiibacteriota bacterium | reverse complement strand
AAACTGTGAACTCTCCACTGGCAGCTATCAGCCAGATAAAACAAAACGACTATGACCTGGTCATAGCAGACCTGAATATGCCTGAGATGGACGGCTTAGAAGTTCTAGAAGAAGTTAAGAAGTTCAAGAAAGACCAGGACCTGATTGTCATGACCGCCTATGCCTCGGTGGATACGGCTATAGAAGCCATGAAAAGAGGCGCCGTCGATTATATTACGAAACCGTTTAAAGTCGATGAAATCAAACTGGCTATCGAAAAATCTCTCAGCCGCAGGAAGCTCCAGCAGGAAAACATCTCTCTGAAACAGCAGTTGCAAGAGGGAAATTCATTTGACAAGTTTTTGGGGACATCGGCTACAATAGTAAACTTGAAGAAACTGGCCAGCAGAATAGCCGACTCAGACTCGACTGTTCTTCTCAGAGGAGAGTCCGGCACCGGTAAAGAAGTAATAGCCCGGGCTATTCACCATCATTCCCCTCGCAGAAACGGTCCGTTTGTTTCGATAAATTGTGCTGCCATTCCTGAAAACCTGTTAGAGTCGGAACTTTTTGGTTACAAAAAAGGAGCTTTTACAGGCGCCATTAAAGATAAAGAAGGGCTCTTTAGCACAGCTGAAGGAGGCACTTTCCTGCTTGACGAGGTCGGTAATACTTCGATGGCTTTTCAGGCAAAACTCCTGCGGGTAATAGAAGAGAAGAAATTGACACCTGTTGGAGGTACCAAAGAATTGGAACTTGATATTCGGTTGATTGCCGCCACCAACGCCGACCTTGAAGAAGAAGTAAAGCAGGGGCGGTTCCGTGCAGATCTATTCTACCGCCTGAATGTAATACCGCTGCATATTCCCCCTTTGAGAGAGCGCAAAGAAGATATCAAACTTCTGGTTGTACATTTCATTAACAAATTTTGCAGTAAGATTAACCTTGAGCCAAAAGACATCTCTGAAAGGGCAATGGCTGCCCTTACCAATTACAGCTGGCCCGGAAATGTAAGAGAGCTGGAAAATACAATCGAGCGGGCGGTTCTCTTAAGCAAAGGCAGTGAGCTGCTGCCGGAAGATTTCCCGGAAAAACTGACGGCAGTCGAACCTCGGTCTGTGGTCACAGCAGAGGATCCGGTCAACCCGACTTTGGAATCTATCGAGAAAGCCTATATCCATTATGTCATGAGCCAGTCCGGCGGCAAAAAGTCAAAGGCAGCCAGGATTCTGGGGATAGATACCTCGACTCTTTACCGCAAATTAGAGAGATATGACTTAAATGACACTGGAAAAACTAAGGCAGCCAAGAAAATGAGCAAAAACTGAACAGTTGTCGGATCTTTTTAGACAGCAATTGGGAATGATAGTTGCAGCTAAAAAGAAGCATAGAAGTATGATGATTGAGCAAACAGGAGATATATAAGATGGCACGTTTTGACCAGCGGGGTTTTACTTTAATTGAATTGATGATAGTCGTGGTGATTATCGGGATTCTGGCGGCCTTGGCTATACCAAGGTTTATGCAAAGTACGACCAAGACAAAGCAGGGTGAGGCCAAGCTCATTTTGAAACAAATCTACGTGAATCAACGCACCTACAGGCAGGCAACTCAGCTTAATACCTACTACATCCCCGGAGGAGCGGCCTCTGCAGCTTCTCCCACAGCATTTAGTGAAATATGGATTGAGATTATGCCCAATGCCCGTTACGTCTACACAATTGCAGCAACGACCAATACTTTTATCTGTACCGCTACTGCCAATATCGACGATGATGCCGCCATAGACACCTGGACAATAGACCAGACCGGCAAACTCCTTAATCCTATAAACGACGTAACCGCGTTATAAAACTTAAGGTAATAGACGAAAGCCCGCAGGTTATCTGCGGGCTTTTTTTGTTATGTCATTGACAGATAAGTGCCTGAGATTGGCCATTGCAAAATGCAAAGTTTCTGGCAAATTGCCGTGGGGGATTCTCCCCCAACAGGCCGAAAAAGAATAGGACAACTCCTACACTTAACAAAAAAAATAAATAAAATTCCGCTCTCTGTATGCAGTTATCCCTGTTTACACCGAAATCATCTATTAGAGCAGGTTTTGGCACAGCGTTTGCCAATACAGTTAGAGTAAGGAAACTGATTGAAACAGACACCCTTAATTTTAGAGACTGTAGGAGGTCCACATGTTCACAAAGTATCACAATCGTCAGAAGGGTTTCACCCTTATTGAGTTGATGATCGTAGTCGTGATTATCGGTATTTTGGCTGCTCTGGCCATTCCGAGATTCATGCAGGCTACTACTCGTTCCAAGCAGTCAGAAGCCAAACAGCTTCTGAAACAGGTTTATACAATGCAGCGCACCTTTCGTCAGAGCGTCGCAGTTTTACCAGCCAGATATGGTGATGCCGGTGTCATCGTAGCTCCTGGTGGAGGTCTTTTCCCGGAGATTGGTGTAGAAGTCATGGTCACTGCCCTTTATCAATACGACATGACTATTGCTACAGATATCGCCTTTCTCTGTACTGCAACTGCTAATCTGGATGACGATGCTGCTGTCGACACCTGGACGATTGACCAGAACGGTAACTTGCTGAATACGATCAACGACGTCAATCTGTAATTGGTCGCTTAAGATTTTCGCCGCAGCCTGCGACTGGCGGGCCCCGGCAATTATCTCCTTAAGGAAAACGCTCCTGTTAATTCGGGGGCGTTTTTTTTATTACTTTTTCGGGCTGCTTCCGGCAAAAACGCTTTTAGTTGATTTTGATCCAATTCGAATCTTTTCTTGATATCAATATGTCAATAAAATCAGTTTATTATTTGTGTCTCATACTTTTGTTAGCCTTGGGCGCCTCAGCTCAGAATAAAAAGAAGATGTCACCGGAACAGCAGGGCTTACTTCTTTTGACCGACTACTTAGGTCTCAATCCAGAAGATATCTCATTTCGTCAGGACTATCACGACCCGGACGGTTTTCGCCTGAGCAGAGTTGCGGCGCTTATGAGTCGGCCCCTGGATATGATTGGCTATGTCGATGAGTTAAGAGGCGTTCATATCAAAGGCCAGCCGGAGATTCTGGCCTCCATACTCTTTGAGGATCTGGCTGTAACCGGCCAGAGCTCTCGCAGCAGGCCCTACCGACCGCAGGGGACCGAGGCAGGAGATGCCTATACTCTGTATTTCTTAAATCAGGCCCTCAATCAGTTTCTGGCCCGGATGGCTGTCTATATCGACCAGGTATTTCCCCGTTCGACAGAAATGATGCTGGCGCCGCTGTCTAAGAAGCAAAAAAGATTTCTGACAAATGAATTTAAAGAAATAATAACCAGCGACTTAGAAGAAGAATTTTACACCGTAGAACAACATGATTCACTGGAGAAAGCCGAAGAGAAATATGCTGACCAGTTTGTAGAATTTGCAGGTAAAATAGACAAAGACCCCATTATCAGAGCCGGCATAGACTGCCTGAAGATGATATTGCTTGAGACCAAGAGATTAAGAAAGCAGCTGCAGGGAGGAGAAGACGCCGCCGAAGATTTCATGAGAGTAACCGGCTTCCTTCCGGATAATACAGATCTAAGTTCTTTCCTGGGCAGGCAGCCGGGCTGGGCCATAGGCGGCCCGGATAACGACTATTACAACGGCGATTACTATTTCATATTAGATATCGGCGGGGACGATATCTATGACCTGGAATATGACCCGAACAACCCCCACGGAGTAATCATCATTGATTTCAGCGGTAACGACAGTTACCGTTCCCGCAGCGATTTTACATTAGGTTCTGGCTGTTTGTCTGTCGGTATCTTAGTCGATTTTGAGGGAGACGACAGATATGACGCTAAATCGTTTTCTCTGGGCTCAGGTTATTTTGGATTCGGTATTTTGTATGACGCCGCTGGCGACGACCGTTACGACGGCGACACCCATGTCCAGGGGGCAGGCTCATTCGGACTGGGGCTTTTAATAGATGAAGGGGGACGGGACATTTACAATGGCGCTCTCTTTGCTCAGGGGTTCGGGTTTATCGAAGGCTGCGGTCTTATTGTTGACAGTAAAGGCTCAGACTCATATTACGCCGGAGGCAAATACAAAGATATCCTGCGCTATGATGACCATTATTTGTCGCTGTCCCAAGGTTTTGGCTACGGCCTCAGACCAATTATGTCCGGGGGAATCGGCGGCATAATCGACCTTGAAGGCAACGACAGTTATTATTCCGATATTTTTGGTCAGGGTTCCAGCTACTGGTGGTCGCTCGGATTTATTTCTGACAAGTCCGGTAATGACAACTATCACTCTTTTCAATATGCTCAGGGAGCCGCCGCTCATATGTCGCTGGGGATTCTTATCGACGACCGCGGTAACGATGTTTACTTTTCCAAAGGAGTCTCGCAGGGTTGCGGCCACGATTATTCCGCAGGTATTTTGCTGGACAGAGCAGGGAATGATACTTATATCGCCTATGATTTATCTCAGGCGGCCGGTTCAGCCAACGGCGTCGGCATTTTGATAGATAACTCAGGCGATGACCGTTATTTTATCCATAATCAAAAAAACAGTCAGGGTTACGGTAACCCCCGCAGAGATTTTGGCTCTATCGGTCTCTTCATTGACAACGGAGGCACTGACCAATATCTGGGCAACGGCAGAGATAATTTTTTCTGGCAGACAAAATCAAAATGGGGCGGCGGTATGGATATTGAGCTCAATCCTGCACTTGCAGATGAGAATAAAAATGAAAATTAGAATTTTCATAGCTGTCATATCTCTGATCTTGATACCAGCCCTTACTTTAGTGGCTGCAGAATCAAACAGAACTCCGGTGCAACTTCAAAAAAGAATAGATTCAATATTTG
>JADFLZ010000217.1 GCA_022564135.1 Candidatus Zixiibacteriota bacterium | reverse complement strand
TTATTTTTTCAATGCCTATGGTAGTGACACTGTATTTGAGCCGTCCGTCTTTATAGCTTTTTTTAGTCTCATTAGGATGGTGGTTGGAGGAAGCAATCAATTTAGCAGCTGTTCCTGTAAACATAATACTGACTTCGACCTTTTCTCCGAGAAAAACTGACCAGCTGCCGTCGAAATAGGTTTTAGCATCGACACCCTGGCGGCGCTTGAATCTGGTATCGGTGACCTCAACCGATTTGGTGCGGTCGATGCGGAATGTCCGCAGCTCTTTAGTCTTATTACAGTAGGCTACATAATAGAAAGCTCTGCCTCTGAACATAATGAAATAGGGGTCTATTAATCGGGAACTTAAGCCTGATTTAATTGAGTCGTATTCAATTTCGATTTTCAAATCGTTGGTAATGGCGTTTTCTATGTTGCTGAATATCTCCGGCTGATTTTCCGGCGTCTCAGTCAGCGGTATCTCAATATGGGTTGTCCGAGGGCTGAATTTGTACTTCTTTTTTACAATGTCGGACAGTCCGGCATCTACTTTGGCGCGAATCTTTTTTATTACCGGCTGATATTTTTCTGTATTTCCCAGAGGTGTTGAGTCCAGGGCCATTTTGAGGCAGTTGTATTCATCGTAACTAAAGTTGAGTGGCGGCAGGAAATTGTTCGAAGCCAGTTTGTAACCGTGGTCAAAGTAGATTGGTATGTTTGCTTCGGAGAGCGAAATAATATCCCGATATATTGATCTTTCTGTTACGCCGCACTCACTGGCCAGATTTCCGGCAGTTAAATTACGTCTGCTGCGCAGAATATTGAGAATAAAGAGCATTCTGTCATATTTAGACATGCCCATAAATCGACTCCTTGACTGATGATATGTAAATATACTGACTGCTGCCGGCAATGTCTACTGTTGGCATCTCCCTATACATAGTGGCGTATCCCTGCCCTGATTTCCGCAACTCCTGAGACCCCAAAAACAGCACCTATTCTATTGTGACGTAACACCTTATGGCTTATTCACCGGGCTGGCACCAGCTTTGCATTTAAGAACTCGAGACAAAGAATGAAATAGCATAATTGGGGAATACAGTATGTCTGGGATACGGCAACGACAGCAAGACGATGAAGATAGAAGAGCGACCGACTCTTTTTTGTTTAAGGCGGGCTCGAAGTTCTTTTTGAGCACGTTCGTCATAATCTTATTTTTGACTTTAGTTCAGTGTTCAATAAAAAAGCCGGAATCCCCTACCTGGGAGACTAGCCTGGTCATACCGGTTATCAACAGAACTTATGACATGGCTGAACTGATTCAGAAACTGAATCAGGACGGCATAGAGATGGACTCCTCGGGTAACATCTTTTTTACAATTACTGAGGAGCTTGATACAGTAACGATCAGCGCTGAATATCTTAATACCCCTACGATATCATATTCATTTAGCAAGACGCTTGACACATTCAGTATAGCGACTCCGGATTTAGCCCCTGATTATGTTACTCTGGCCACGATCACCGGCATTTCGGCAGTCACTGCCGAAGATACATTTACAATTGGCGCCCAGAGTTTCAATGTAACCAATGATCTTCCGCTTATAACCAGCTACAGCTCGGCTACAATTGTCTCAGGTCTGATTAATATATACGTTCACAACAATTTGGGCGCTGACCTTGACACCGTGATTTTTGAAT
Organism: Candidatus Zixiibacteriota bacterium; assembly: GCA_022564135.1. Taxonomy (GTDB): domain Bacteria; phylum Zixibacteria; class MSB-5A5; order GN15; family FEB-12; genus JACZWU01. The sequence goes on along the minus strand of JADFLZ010000217.1, from coordinate 3,176 downwards.
TTTGGGATGTCGGCAGCAATTCTCTCTTAGGCATTGATTCTAATTTTAGCGGCATTCCAACCGGAAGTTCTGTATCGATTCCGATTGATTTAGCCGGGAAAATAATTACTAACCGCTTCAGAATAAAGGCTCAGTGCCATACGGTCGGCGGTTTTGTCGATTCAGCCTCTACCAGAGGTATCTCCACCGAACTGGACTTCGTAGGATCGCTGGTAGTCTCTGGTGCTACTGCCGAAATCCCGTCATTTACTCGAAGCATATCCAGCCAGGTAGATTTGCTGGAATCGGACAGAATAGACACTGCCAGTATTGCCGGCGGTACACTTTCTTTGACGATTACCAACTCTACCCCGCTTGACATAACTATCGACATTTCTTTTCCGGATATACTATTGGGGAGCAGTCCTCTGGTAATTTCGCCTGCGATACTTCCGCTGGCGACAAGTAATATTGTTATAGATTTATCAGGTTATAATATTGTTCCCACAGACAATACGGTTCCGCAGCAATTAAGCATAAATGCTACGGCAACAGTGCAGCCTACGGCTCCGACAAAAGTTACGGTCACTCAAAACGACAGCTTTTCAATTACTGCTGACATTTCCGGTCTGTCGTTTAACTATGTTGTCGGATTTTTCGACAGCGTCGAAGTTTCATTTGCAGGTCTTACCTCGCAGATAAATGTACCCACCGGGTTTGATTCGATTCAGTTCTCGGCAGCGGTATTAACCCTGGAAATCGAAAACGGCATTGATTTACCCGGCAATTTAAATATTCAGATAGATGGCGATAACGGTAACAGTCTGAACCTTAGCGGTTCTATCTCAGCCAGCGGCGGCCTGTCTTCGGCCATAAGTACGATCATTGAGCCGTCGGCCGGAAGTTTCCTCTCCCCTACTCCTTCACAGATAGACGTCAGCGGTTCGATTATCTTTGCCCAGGGTGGCTATCAGGGCCGCATCGAAGCTAATGATTTCATAACTGCTACGGTCACTTTTCTGGCGCCTCTTGAAATCGTCATATCAGCATCGACTATTGAGGCGGACATTGAACGAACTGAAATAGATACATCAAGTATAAGTATTGTTACCAAGCATGTTCGGGAAGCACGTTTCATCTATAATATCATAAGTCATCTGCCCATAGGAGCGCAGATAGATATATATTTTGGTGCCGATTCTGCTACTCTATTCGCCAATCCGCAGCTGTTGATAAACGCCATCAATCTGCCGGCTGCTCCGGTTGATATATCCGGATTGGTAACAGATACAATTTCAAGTGACTATCAGGAAATTTTTCTGGATTCGACTGATATCAAAATTCTTGAAAACGACACCCTCTTTATAGGTTCACGGATAAATCTGAGCGGAACAAACGGCCAGTCAGTCAAACTAACGGCCAATGATTATATCTCAATCACAGGCAGAGTAGAAGTCATTTACAAATTCAACGGTGAGTTTTAAGGCGGAGCATAATGAAAACACTTCTAAGAAATTTCGCAGCAATAGCTCTGACAGCTTTATTCGGACTAGGCGTAAGCTCACCGATTAATGCCGGTGAGTTAACTTCGGCCCGGTCTGTGGCTATGGGCGGAGCTTTGACAGCTTTAGCAGACGGCGTCGATGCCGCCAAATTTAATCCGGCCAATCTCGGCCTCAGCGGCTACCAGATTACAGGACTGGAGCTGATTTCCGCCGGGTTTAACATATCCAATAATTCTTTCACGCTTAGCGATTACAACAACTATACCGGGGCCACACTGAGTACTGCTGACAAAAACGACATCATGAGCAAAATACCCAAAGAAGGCTTTAATTTAAGAGCCAGTTCCGAGGTTACCGCCATGTCACTTTCTCTTGGTAAGTTTGTGTTCAGTACGTCTGTCATTGGTGCCCTCGACATAAATCTTAACAGAGACATACTGGAACTGGTTTTCTACGGCGCTACCTTTTCTGATTCAATATCAGTTGACGGCTCTTACTCCGACGGTCTGTCTTATGTTCAGGCCGGATTGTCATACGGTCATCGAATCTATAAAGCAGGTCAGCGCGAGTTTTCAATCGGTACTACCCTAAAATATATACGCGGTTTTGTTGTCCAAGAGATGATCGAACTCAGCGGCAGTGCTGTTATTCTTATGACCGGCCTTGAGGGCCAGGGACGCATGGTCGCTCGCACTGCCTCGGGAGGCAAGGGCTACGGTCTTGATATTGGCGCCGCACTTAAATTAAATCAGCACTATACTCTCGGTCTGCGTATTGAAAACGCGCTGAGCAATATCTCCTGGAACAAAAACGCCGAAGAACATATTTATGAATTCAACCTTGATACGCTGACTCTTAGTAACTCCGGCGATCTTATCTATTCTACAGATACTACCATATCTCTTGCTTCATTTAGTACCAGACTGCCGGCAGTAATGAACGTGGGCATTGCCAATACTTCGGGAGAATTACGCTGGGCAATTGACTGGCAGCAGGGCTTTCATAGTGCTCCCGGATCTTCGACCAAACCACGGCTCTCATTAGGATTTGAGTGGCTCAAACTGGGCATGATGCCTCTTCGATTTGGCATGTCCTCAGGCGGCAACAAAGGCAGCAGTTTCTCATTCGGTTCAGGGATTGACCTGTCACCGGTCTATCTCGATTTCGCTGCTGTAACAGGTACCGGATTTTCGATGTACTCCGCCAAGGGACTCAAACTGGCACTTTCAACAGGAATCAGATTCTAAAAGGGGCATAAAAATGACTAATTCCAATAAAATAATAGCTTTACTTATATTCACTTTTAGTATCTATGCCTCATCAGCAAATGCGGTACCTCCTCATCCACAACTGCTGGAAAGAGAAGCCGCAGCCAAATCTGTGCAGTCTTACTTTATGCAGAATATTGACGAACTTCATGCCAGAGGTATCTGTTCAGCTGATGAATTCTTAAGCAAAAAAGACTTTGTAACTGCTTCAAAACTTTCACCCGGAGCATTGGTAACTTTCAGAGTTTTAGCGATACTCGTACAGTTTACGGATTCGGGTCAAGCCAGCTCGGTATCTGCCACATTCTTTGATTCGCTGGTTTTCGGCAGTACTGCTAATACAGTCAGAGATTATTTCGATGAGATTTCTTACAGTCAGTTTGATCTGGTAACAGTTAATATGCCTTCGTCAATATGCTGGCAG
>JADFLZ010000216.1 GCA_022564135.1 Candidatus Zixiibacteriota bacterium | reverse complement strand
AGCCACTCCTTCCGCCGTCTCAAGTGGATAGACATTTGCTGTGTTGAGCGTCACACTCGTTTCAAGCGGCGGTAACCCGGAACTTGGTGAGCCAAAGTCAAAAGCTGTCACACTTATCCAGTAGGGTACAGTCGGCAGCAGGTTTTCTAAGGTATGTTCATACTCAAAATAACGCGGTAATCCGTCGGGAGTTTTCTCTGCATCAGGCAAAGAATCTAATACCAATGTGCTCGGGTACGGCTGATTTGGGTATACTTTGTTAATCCCGTCAGGGTCGGTCAGACTTGATACATTAAATCCCTGACGCTCAAAATAAAACTGCGAATCAGCCGGAAATAAAGGATGACGATAGGGTCTGATACGAGTGAATACCAAGGGCTCAAACGTAGAATCGCCGTAAGCATACAAATTAAATAGTTCATCAAAAGTAAAGGGGTTATCATTCAGTTCATAAGTAGGAGGCACGGCGTTCTGATTAAAAATCCATTTATTATAGTTCTCTCTGTCATAGGATGTCAAGCGGCTGTAACTGGTAGAGCGGTCATCGCGAGCAATATAAATTCGATATCCTTCAAAATCCACAATTCGAGAAAACGGGTCTTTGGTGGTTTCAGATCTATAACCGTTAAAGCGAACTCGAATCTTCCCGACGCTTGGTTCAATAAAAAGCTTTGGCGCCGGAGGTGGAGAAGCGCCTCTGAAATCCGGCACGCCGTCACCGGTGGCAAAAGTGGTGTCAACTTTTATGTAAGTATAAACTGTATCCCAGGGAGTGACAGAACTATCGATTAATTCAATGGCACTGTCAATAGCACAGAATCTCATTTCACCGGCGTAGCCATTGCTGTCGGTGTCAACTCCGGGATTATCGTAAATCCAGCCGGCCCAGCGGGCATTAACCAGAAAGTTTTTGAAATTCAGGTTTTCGTAAAACGCTTTTGGATCCTGGGGTAAATTATTGATGTTATCCGGGTCATCGTGAAAGTTTAATCCGGCAACATATGCAAACGAAAGCGGCAGCTCCTCTCCGGGGTCAATGTTAAAGGGACCGAAAGAGAGCAGGTATCTGGTGTCGGACCCGACTGATAAATCGTCTTTCAAATCAGGATTTGGCGGCAGCCAGATACTGTCGCTTTCTAATATGCTCGAAGTAAATACCTGATCATAATCAAATTCCTGATTTCTAAGCACATAGTATATATTTCTATCTCCTCTCGGTGTACCAAGGCCGCCCGTGCCAAAATCACGGAACGCTTCTTTAAGTTTTCCCACTCCCGGCCTTTCACGCGGACCAAAATCCAAAGCAGGATTGTCGGTATTGGCCCACCAGTTAAAAGAAACTTCGAGAGACTCAGCCGGTGTTCGCACAATACGTATTCCAGTAACATGTGGGGCGGGTTGAACCGTACCATCCAAGTCACCGTCGTTATCTGCGGTCCAGGCGAGGTTGGTAACATCTACATACTCACATGTCAGATGTGTATCTACAAAACTCGGAGTGAATCCACACAGGTCATCCTCCGAACTGGAATCCGGATTAGCTCCCACATCTCCATCAACATATACACCCAAATATACTTCTCTGATTGGTTTGAGTCCGATATTTTTGATTTTATAGTCAAAAAGTACAAAATTTTCGGCATATTCATAAGACCAGGCATAAGAGCGCTGAGTGATTTCTATACCAATAGGAATATGTGGTCTATTATCAAAATTGTCAGAAGCCACACCGGCTGTAACTGTATCTGTGTATGTCGCTATAAAATCTTCTTCGGATATTGCACCTTCAAACATATCAAGATCGGTGGGGTCAATAATCGACCTTTTTTGCATATCTCCCTTTGGTGATGGGTCGGGAAGAAATTCTCCAAGGTCTCCCACCGAAACCAGAGTATCGCGACCGACAACAGCTCCTATCGAGAATCCAGCGGCAAACAAGTATTCAACTCCGCTGTTCTTGGGAACTTCGCAACTAAAACCTATTCCTCTACCAGTAAAGCAATCTACCGAAGAAGCTGGCGAAATATTGGTCCCGAACGTGCCGTTATTTGAAATCGCCAGCGCCATATTACCAATCCTGTGTGAGACCATACAATGGGCCGGGGATTCCTCAAGGCGGTGATCGTTTGGGAACTTATCATTATCTCTGGCACTATAGAGATCGCGTGAATCTATGGCTGGAGCAAGAGGCAGTAACAGAACAGCCAAGAATAAAAGCTGTCTTACAAAGCTCATTGTTATAATAGGCGACATATACCTGATATTTTCCCCTTATTATTTCAGACGTATAAAGCCTGGCTCCTGTTTAATCTACTTCCGGAACAGAAATATCACAACTTATTTCTTAGACTTGCCAATCTCTCTTTGGCATCTTCGACTGACGGAATGCCTGAATCCGCGTTTTTCCAGCTGTCAAGAAATATCTTGTACTGCGCTATGGCGTCGCTATTTCTGCCAGCTTCTTCATACGCTTGTCCCAGCCAGTAATGAATGGGTACTGAAAAACCAGCCCAGCCCGCCCGATGACCGTCGTAGCGATCAACTATTCTTTCGTATATCTCGATGGCTTCATGGGGACGGCCGGCTTCAACAAGACTTTGCGCATAAAACCGCCACATAAGCCAAGCGTTCAATGTGAGTGCCGCCCTTTTAAGATATATCGAAGAAAGATCATAGTTCCCCTTAAGCCCTTCAAGTCGGCCAAATGATATCCAGTACACGGATGCAGCGAAATATTCATAGTTATCGAGAACTTTTCCCAGTTCCTTCATCAATCTGTTCGCGGTTTCGAAATCACCCATGCGTGCATAACACTGAGCAATTACGCCTTTAGCATCAACCATAAGAGCGTGATTAGCTTCGGTCTCCATAAGCTTATCCACTATATATTCAAGTTCGGCCCGCGCTAATTCCACGTCATGATAAATATCTAAGTAATAAATTGCTTTGGTAAAGTGACCGCCAAGCTGACTGCTAATCGGAAGTGAATCAGACACCGCCAGAGCTTCAAGTTTATTCAGCATGCGAAAGGCTTCCTTGAATTTGCCCTGATGCGCGGGGATAAAGGTCAGGCGCTTTCTTCCCCAAGCTCTCGTATTCTTGTCTGAGTGTGACGCTAAAGCCTGGTACAGGCTCTCGGCCTTTTCATACTCCCGCTGGAACACATATACCGCTCCAAGTTTCGCGATACTTATTGCAAAGTCCGGTTTTAGCTCAAGCGCCTTCTCATAGGAGGCTATTGCGCTGTCTAACTGGCCATATAAAGCATAAATGTAGCCCCGGGTGTCATAGGAGTTTGGATTATCAGGCTCAAATTCAATGTATTTGTTAGCCGCCTGGAGGGCGCCATCGAAGTCGCCAACTCTATCATAAATAAACGCAAGATTCTTGTAGGCTTCTTTGTTAATCTGGACTGCCAGCGAACATTGTTTCAGAGCCTCCTCCTTTCTATCGGTCATAGCCAGCAAATCGGCGTAGCCGATATAAGAAGTCCACCTATTTGGTTCGATTTCTATCAAGCGTTGATACATTTCTTCGGCTTCCTGAAATTCGTAAGTCGCTTTCTTGCGGGCCGCCCTGTTGGATACCAAAGCGATCGACATTGGGTTTAACTCAAAGGCCAGATTCTCCTGTTCTGTTTGTTCGCGAAATCTTCCCAGTCTCCCCAACACTTTCGAGTACCAATAACGCGCCCAGTGATAGCCGGAGTTCAGTTCGATTGATCTCTGAAATTCCCTCTCAGCTCCTTGCAAGTCCGACTCCTTTCTGAGTATGAGCCCAATAGATGCATGAGCCTCGGCCAGATTTTGGTCAATTTGGAGCGCCCTTTCAGCGGCATCCCTCGCTTTTGGCATGGTCTCAGAATCAAGCGCATCACTGTATCCGGGAAGTATCGCCCAGCCGTCGGCAAGTCCGGACCAGGCCAGAGCATAGCTGGAATCCAACTCTATCGCCCTTTCAAAATATTCAATCGCTTTTCTCAAATCCTCCTCTGTCCGTTTGTTCCAGAGATGGCGGCCCCGTGAATAGTAATTAAAAGCTTCAACATTTTCTGTGTGGCGTCGCTTAAGAGCGCTTGTCTCATTTCCCATAAGCTCTATTCTCATGGCGTCAACAATGGCCCGGGATATATCATCCTGGACGGCAAACATGCTCTTTAGTTCGCGCTCGTAAGTATGCGACCAGATATGGGAGTCATCCGCAACGTTGATTAACTGCGCCTGCAAGCGCATTCTATCACCCTCAATCTGTATACTGCCTTCGAGAATTGTGTTGACCTGCAAATCATGACCGATCTTCTTCAAATCATGTTCGAGAGTCTTGTAACGCAGAACCGAGGTCATCGAGATAACTTTGAGACCTTTGATGCCGGAGAGTCTGCCGATAAGAGCGTCAGTCATGCCGTCGCAGAAGTATTCCTTATCCGGATCAGGGCTGAGGTTTCGCAAGGGTAAAACCGCGATTGAATTGTCCCAGCGAGAGTCGCCATTTTTTGTTACGCTGGGCTTATCTCCAAATAGTGCGCTGTCAATGAAATAATAGCCGACAAGTCCTGCCACCACTACTGCTGCCGCCGCCACCCACAGGCCGATTTTGCTTGGAGGCGTAGGCACCGGTTCAGTCTTGAGCCTCTTCAGGTCAGACAGCATTCCATCGGCGTGCTGATAGCGAAGCGAGACATCTTTGGCCAGAGCTTTGTCGATGATTCGCTGTAGTTCATCGGATACATCACGGTTAAATCTTGCCAGCGGCTGAGGATTGTCCTGGGTGATGGCGTGCATTGTGGCGGCTTCTGATTCAGCCTTAAACGGATTCAGACCAGACAAGAGTTCATAGAGCACAACCCCCATTGAGAATAAATCTGAGC
>JADFLZ010000215.1 GCA_022564135.1 Candidatus Zixiibacteriota bacterium | reverse complement strand
TATTGCCTGAACTCTTGCTTGTATATACCTTAGTGACTGATATAAACTTATGGCTGAAAAAAACAGAAATTTCAAAAAACGAATCGCCGTAACAGGCGGCGCCGGATTTATCGGCTCTAACCTGCTGCTTATGATGGTGCCGCGCTATCCCGACTATCTGTTTGTCAATATTGACTGTCTGACATATGCCGCAAATTTATCTAATCTTTCAGAAATTGATTCTGCTGAAAATTATGAATTTGAAAAAATCGATATCACTGATTACGCCGGTTTAGAACAATGCTTCAATAAATATAATTTCGACTCTGTCATTCATCTGGCCGCTGAGTCCCATGTTGACCGCTCGCTGATTGGTCCGGCTTTGTTTATCCAGACCAATGTCATGGGTACATTTAATCTGCTGGAGTTAGCCCGCAAGTCAGCCGTGTCAAACAGCGATTTTCGCTTTCTCCATGTATCGACAGACGAAGTATACGGCTCAATAGAAACGGGCAGCCGCGCCGACGAAAACTATCCTGTTAATCCCAGTTCGCCTTATGCCGCTTCCAAAGCCGCCGCCGACCAGATGGTGCGCTCTTACCATAAATCTTACGGTCTGAATACTGTAATCACCAACTGCACCAATAATTATGGAGCCTTTCAATTTCCTGAGAAATTGATACCGCTCTTGATAAATAATATTATCAATGGCAAGACAATGCCGGTTTATGGCGATGGCCGAAATATCCGCGACTGGCTATATGTTGAAGACCACTGTAGAGCGCTTGATTTGGTTTTTCATAATGGTGTGGCCGGTTCTGTATATAACATTGGCAGCGGCTCCGAGACAGAAAACATTATCTTAATCAAGAAAATATGCGCCATACTTGAAAAGAAAACCGGTGCCGGGCCATTCGACAAGCTGATTGAGTTTGTCAAAGACAGACCGGGACATGACCGGCGCTACGCGCTGGACTCATCAAAAATCAAAAACGAACTTGGCTGGGAGCCGTCTTTAAGTCTGGACGAAGGTCTGGAATTAACAGTCGACTGGTATTTGTCACAGAGCGACTGGCTAAAAAAATGTACGAGTGGCGAATATGTTAATTATTATGAAAAAGTTTATGGCGACCGTAAATAGCTGACGGAACAATTATGAGTATTACCAGAGGAATTATATTAGCAGGAGGAACCGGGACGAGACTATACCCGGTGACACGCTCTGTCTGCAAGCAGCTTTTGCCGGTTTATGATAAACCGATGATTTATTATCCGCTGGCAACTCTGATGCAGGCCGGTATCAAAGAGATTCTGATAATATCCACCGAGACTGACAAACCGCGCTTTCAATCTCTATTTTATGACGGCAGCCAGCTGGGTTTGAATATCTCATACCAGATTCAGCCGCAGCCGAACGGTATCGCCGAATCATTTATAATCGGTGAAGAATTTATCGGAAGTGATAACGTGGCCTTGATACTTGGGGACAATATTTTCTACGGTCTTGGCAATTCTATTGAGACAATAAAACAATTCTCAAACGGCGCCTTACTATTTGGATATTATGTAAGCACTCCGGAAAAATATGGAGTAGTCGAGTTTGATAATAGCGGCAAAGTGGTATCAATAATTGAAAAGCCGCAGTCACCGGCCTCGCATTATGCGGTGACAGGTCTGTATGTTTATGACAGTCATGTCGTAGAAATTGCGAAAAGTCTGAAACCATCGGCACGGGGAGAGCTTGAGATTACAGATATCAATAACAGCTACCTGAAGCAGGGCAGTCTGAAAGTTGAAATTTTAAGTCGCGGCGTGGCCTGGCTTGATACCGGCACGCATGAGAGTATGCTCGAAGCCGGTAACTTTATTGAGACAATTGAAAAGAGGCAGGGTTTAAAAATAGCCTGCATTGAAGAAATTTCGTTAAGGCTCGGCCATATAAACAAAAGCCAGTTTGAAAAATTGATCGAGCAAATGGGGGAGAACTCCTATCGCAAATATCTGGAACTTGTTCTGAAAGAAGAGGCAGGTGCGGATTGTGCCTAATAAAGTTCTGGTCACCGGCGCTAACGGTCAGCTGGGGCGAGCCTTAGTCTCTGAGTTTTCTGATAAGTATGAAGTAGTCGGTATTACCAGAAAAGATGCGGATATCACGGATAAAATTGAAATCAGCAGAGTTATTAGCAGTCACCGGCCGCGGTATGTCTTACATACAGCCGCCTTTACCAATGTCGACAGATGTGAAACTGAACCGGAAAAGGCAGCGCTGGTTAATTCTACAGGCACTGAAAATGTGGCGCTGGCTTGCAAAGCAGTAAATGCAAAATTAGTTTACTTTTCTACTGACTATGTTTTTGATGGCGCCAAAAGTAGTTCTTACATTGAAACTGACAGAACTAACCCCATTAATATATATGGCCGCTCTAAACTCGACGGCGAAAGTAAGTGTCTGACAAGCTGGGCAGATACAGTTATTATAAGAATAGGCTGGATTTATTCTGAAAATGGAAGCAATTTCTTAAAGAAGATATTGGCAGCAGCCAAAAGAAAAGCAGAAACAGCCAGAGCGGCAGGGGAGAAGCCTGCTCTAAAAGTTGTTGACGACCAGATTGGCACTCCGACCTGGACAAAAGATATCGCGATGCAGATGCAGAAATTAATTGAGAGAAATGTCAGCGGCGTTTATCATGTAGCATCAAACCCGGAAGTATCCCGGTTTGAGTTTGCCCGCGAAATATTGACGACGATGCTGCCGGAAGTTACAGTCGAGCCATGTTCCTCGAGTGAATACAATACTGAAGCCAAAAGACCGCTGAGGTCTTCACTCAGTTGTGAAAAATTAAAGTCAGAAAATTTGAGTGTTATGCGGCCCTGGCAGGAAAGTCTTGAAGAATTTTTAAAACTTCACGGAAAGCAGCTCTTAAATGAAATCTGAAATTGACGGTGTAATAATAAAACGATTAACCTGTCAAAAAGATGAACGCGGCTGGCTGGCAGAGCTTTTCAGAAGTGACGAAATTCCGGCAGAGTTCAGGCCGGAGATGGCTTATATGTCGCTATCGCATCCCGGAGTAGTGCGGGGTCCGCATGAGCATGTTCATCAGGCAGACCTCTTTTGCTTTTTGGGTCCCTCAGATTTTAAGATTTATTTGTGGGATAACAGACGTGATTCCGCATCACACGGTCGGAAAATCGTCTTTGAAGCCGGCCAGAAAAACCCGTCGTTGTTGATTATTCCGCCCGGTATTGTCCATGCCTATAAAAATATCGGGGAATGCGACGGCCTTGTTTTTAACGCCCCCAACCGGCTGTTTAAGGGTTCTGGCCGCTCTGATGCGATTGATGAAATTCGTCACGAAGAAAACCCAAATTCTCCTTTTAAGCTAACAGACTAATCTTACAATTCTAATATTAATGTGCGGCAGCAGTATTTAATGTTCCGTATTAATTGATTTGTTCTTTATTTCTGAAATGGAGAACAATCAGATTTCTGTTTTTTTGAAATAATAGAACGACAATAATAACTTAAGCGGGGAAGTATCAAAAAAGCGTCGTCGACCTGCTGCTATATGTCTTTAATGGGGTGAACTATTTAATGAGTAAGCGTTTTCAGGCAATAATTAATATCTTTGAGGATAAAAACAAAAAAAGATTAGTCGAAAATGTTTTCTCTTTGTCGGTGCTGCAAGTTGCAAATTTCATTTTGCCGTTAGTTACTATTCCGTATCTGGTCAGGGTTCTCGGTGCGGAAAAATTTGGATTAGTAATGTTTGCTTATGCTTTTAATCAGTATTTTGTCATGCTCGTCGATTTTGGATTTAGTCTTTCCGCTACGCGCGAGATAGCGCTGAATAGAAATAACCCTCAAAAGATCAGTGAGATATTCTGGTCTATAATGGCCATAAAAACACTGTTCTTGATGTTTTGCTTCATAGTTCTTGTTAGTGTGGTCAGTTACTTCGATAAATTCAAAATTGATTATCAGATTTATTTGTTGAGCTATGGAGTTGCCGTTGGTCAGGCATATTTCCCCGTATGGTTTTACCAGGGGATGGAAAAAATGAAATTTGTTACTATGCTCAACGTAATAGCTAAATTGATTTTTGCTTTACTTCTGTTCGTTGTTGTCAATAAGCCAGATGATTATACTTATGTTCCTCTGATGAATTCATTGGGATTCATTTCAGCCTCAGTTATTTCCTTTTATCTTGTTATAAAAGTGTTCAATGTTAAATTCGTTGTTCCAAACTTATCATTTATGCTTCTCATGCTAAAAAAGAGTTATCAATTTTTTATTTCTCGTGCGGCAGTATCGTTTTACACAAATAGTAACGCTTTTGTGATTGGTTTAGTACTGGGGAATGTTTCGGTCGGATATTATATTGCTGCCGAAAAACTATTTAATGCCATAGGAGCTTTGTACGTGCCGCTAAGTGATAGTTTGTATCCTTACATGTCAAAAAGAAAAGACATTAAAACATATAAAGCAGTATTTGTTGCTGCTTCAACTAGCAACCTGGTCATTTGCATTTTTGTGTTTTTCTTTAGTTTTAAAATTATCTCATTAATATACGGTCCTGGTTTCGAACAATCTGCTTCTCTTCTGGAGTTATTCGCTATTTTGGCTTGTATTTTTGTTCCTTCTGTTCTGCTTGGGTATCCATTATTAGCAGCTATGGGGTATCCCGGCTATGCGAATTACAGTATTGTCATAGCTGCCATCGTGCATGTAGCGATGCTTTTAGCGTTTATGCCAATTCTAAGTTTGGAATTAGTAGTAATATTATTGATTATAACTCAATCGGTTGTTATAGTTTTCAGAATTATTGGCGTAAGGCTCAAATTGAGCCTTACGCCAATAATTCTGAAAACTATAACAACCGATTGAGTTATAATCA
>JADFLZ010000214.1 GCA_022564135.1 Candidatus Zixiibacteriota bacterium | reverse complement strand
AAACCCGAGAAAAATAAACACGTAGGAGGCAGTATCATTTTCGAGATCGGCTCGCCACGGTTGATCTCCACTAATCCTGAGCTTGCCGAATGGTGGAGCACCTTCTTGTAGGTCAGGACTCTTGTAGTCCTGACAGCTCACATTGAGATTAGTTTTCTATGAGAGGCTCCCACCGCAAGCGGTGGGCGACCCGTTCAGAAGTCGAACTGCCTCCTGGTCGAACAGGACTATCATTGAGTAGACGCCGATTACGGTGCCATGAGGAAACGTAAATAAATTGAAAATTGACATGACTATACCGAGTATGCGTGCCCAGGGCCTGCACTTAATCAGGCCGACACCGGCGATAACGCCGGGGATTGAGAATATCACGATTGCCAAGGGGAGATAAGTGGCATCAAAAGACGCCCCGAAAAAGATTGCAATGCCGATTGTGGTCAGATTGAGGGCGATATGGAGCCAGCCCACGATGCTTATATGTTTTGGGATATTTTGCATCGATTGTTTCCCTTCAAAGTTTTTGGCGCTGATTTATAGATATAATTAAGAAATATTTTATAGCATGGTCAATTGTTTTTCGAGCTCCGCCCGGTGCCCCACCCCTTGGGGTGGGTTTCCCTTACTGCTCTATATTCTAAGATCATCGAAATTAAGAACTATATTATCCATCCCATCGTATTAAGAACAGCTTATCCGCAGACGAAATTATTGATTCTCAAAGGGGTTACTTATCCCACCGCAAGCGGTGGGGCACCCGTGCGCGTCATTCTCGCGCATGCGAGAATCCAGCCGGTGATACGAGCAGTAATGCCAAGATGACAGTTTTGTATGTTTAGATGACACCCTTCGGCGAGCTCAGGACTATGCCGCAAGCGGTGGGCGACCCATCCCCTTGTTTTGGCAATTAATGAGAAAATGGATATGAATCACTTGCTATTTAACTTGGAGTTATCTTTATTAACTAAGCAAGGATAAGAAGACTCAATTAAATTGTTCTCTGCTGAAAGACTTCATTCGGTATTCAACGCGCAGAGACAGCCTATTTAAAACACTTTCTAAGGAGGTAAGTTATGCAGCTGACTAAAGTGGTTTGTTTATCGCTTTGTATTGCACTAACAGGTTGTGGAGCGATTTTAAACGGTTCCAGTAAGACGATTAACATCCAATGTAGTCCGAGTGGTACGAGTATTTTTGCCAACCCGGAAATCGGAGACTATACTTGTCCAACCACATTAAAATTGCAGAGAAAACACTCTTATGTACTTACGTTTAGTAAGGAGGGTTATAATTCAAAAAAAGTAGAAATAAAGAAAGGTGCTCAGGTTGGCATAATAATCCTAGATGTTTTGTTTACCCCATTATTAGTAGGGGTCATCATTGATGCTGTAACCGGAAGCTGGAATAATTTGAAACCGGATCAAGTATCAGTTTCGCTGGAAAAAATAGAAACAGGCGTTGTTGGTCCGGATAAGATAGAAATCACTATGCAGAGTTCAGAAGAAGATTCTAATACATTTCAAATTGAGTCCTCGGAGCCTGTCAAAGTTCATATAGAGAAGCTCAAATAGGATAGTCGTATCAGGATTCCTGATGTGAGTAGATTTAAGGTTTTGATTGTGTCAGGGGTTCGCTTTAGTCGAACTCCTGACATGAAAGCCTCAATACAACCCAATCGACTCTTTGATCCTTTCGTGGGCGGCAGATGTCCCCATCTGCCCCTTGCAGCAACTAATACATCCCAATCGCTTCTTTAATCCCCTCTTTCAAACCGTACTGTGCTTTCCAGTCTAGCGCTTTTTCTGCTAAGCTCATGTCGGCCTGAGTGTCGCTTTGATAAGTAGATGGGTCATACGGCATTTCAAAATATTCCGGCTCTAAATTCGTGCCCATGACATCGTTTAAGACAGCAACTAACTCGTTAAACGATGTCGCCAGCCCCGTGCCCACGTTGTAGACTCCGCTTTTGGCATCAGCCGCTTTGATAGTCGCTGCTACCACATCTTTTATATAAATATGATCACGTTTTTGCTCGCCCTGTTTAAACAACCGCGGATTTTTGCCCTCTTTCATCTGATTATAAAGATGATAAATCATCGAGGCCGCCCTGCCTTTGTGTTGTTCGCCCGCACCGAAAACGTTAAAATAGCGCAAGCCTACGATAGCCATTTTGTCAAAAAGTTTTTCAGCCATAAAGTCCATCTCGAGTTTTGATTTGCCATAGACCGAAATGATTTCTTTTTCCTGCGATTCTTTCATCGGTACCGGGCCGTTGCCGTAGAGATTGGCAGTAGAAGCATAAACAAGTTTAGCGTCGTTCTTTTTAGCCAATTTAATAATATGCTCAAATCCCTGAATGTTAGCCCGCATCATTTCATCGTCGTCATCGAATCTGGGGTCGGTGATTGCGGCCTGATGAATTATCAGATCTATCTTATGGCTTAGCTCAAACGGCCGGGAAATATCAAGTTTGAGAAATTCGCCGCTAAAATCTTTTAGATTACTCATAGCGCCCGACATCAGATTATCGGCAATAGTAACCTCATGCCCCTTAGCTTGAAGTTCTAAGGCTATATTGGAGCCGATAAATCCGGCGCCGCCTGTCACCAGGCACTTGAGTTTATTCAATTAGAAGTTCCATAGAATTACTGCCGAAGATACTCACTGGAAGCGCCTCTGTCACCATCACATTGCCGGCAGTCAGGTTTCCCCCCCCTCTTGAAGAGGCATCAAAATGGTCTGTAGCCGCACCAGAGAGCATATTTAACAGGATTTAGAGAGTGTCTCAATACTGTCTAATCTTTCTAATTCCTTGACAATTAAGCCAAAAACAGGTTGTTTTGCAGCGGTGAATTATATCCCTGTTACAATGTTGTTAGGAGTAAACAGTTGCAGCCCCAAGAAAAGACCGCAGTAACTATTTCAGACCTGTTTGAAAAAGCCTACAAATTTACCGCCGCTCGCGAGGTAATGGCATTAGGCATTTATCCGTATTTTCATCCGGTTCAGTCTGCGCTCGGTAATGAAGTTGTCATAGACGGCAAGAGCTGCATTATGGTCGGCTCAAATAACTATCTGGGCTTAGTTGACCATCCCAAAGTCAAAGAAGCTGCCGCCAAGGCCTCTATGAAATACGGCTCCGGCTGTACCGGCTCCCGTTTTTTAAACGGCACACTCGATTTGCATCTGGAACTCGAAGACCGCCTGGCCAAGTT
Organism: Candidatus Zixiibacteriota bacterium; assembly: GCA_022564135.1. Taxonomy (GTDB): domain Bacteria; phylum Zixibacteria; class MSB-5A5; order GN15; family FEB-12; genus JACZWU01. Next base: position 1,691 of record JADFLZ010000214.1, on the reverse strand, counting down.
TATGAAAAAAGAAAAAGTACTGGTCTTTTCGACCGGCTTTCAGACAAACTTAGGTGTTATTTCCTGTCTGGTCGGCAAAAATGATGTCGCTTTGATAGATCGTCAGGACCATGCCTGTATTGTCGACGGCTGCCGTCTGGCCTACGGGAAAACTCATAAATTTGCTCACAACGACATAAATGACTTAGAGCGGCTCTGTAGCAATCTGCGCAACAACGGCCATCGTGCCGGGATTTTGATAATTGTTGATGGTGTATTCTCGATGGAAGGTGACATCATCAATCTGCCGGATTTGATCACGGTGGCAAAGAAGTTCCATGCGCGCGTTATGGTTGACGATGCTCATGCTGTTGGCGTTTTGGGTGAAAATGGCGCCGGCACCGCCGAGCATTTTAAGCTGATAGACGAAGTTGATTTGACAATGGCTACCTTTTCGAAGTCATTTGCAGCCCTGGGTGGCTATGTAGCAGGCGACACCGACATAATTCACTTTATACAGCACAGTGCCCGCTCACTTATTTTTTCTGCTTCTATTGCGCCAGCCAATGCCGCCGCAGCTTTAGCTGCTTTGGATATTATAGAAAGTGAACCCGAACGCCGCGAGAACCTGTGGAAAAACGCCAGACGAATGAAAAAAGAATTCGACAGCCTCGGTTTTGATACCGGCGCTTCGGAAACTCCGATAATACCGATAGTTGTCGGTGATGATATTGAAGCCTTCGAATTCTGGAAAGAACTCTTTGACAACGGCGTCTTCACCAATCCGGTAGTTTCTCCGGCTGTACCTGCGGGACAGTCAATGATCAGAACCTCATACACCGCCACCCATACCGACGAACACCTCGACCGGGTAGTCGAAATCATGGCCCGGGTCGGCAAAAAACGCGGACTGATTTCTTAAAAAGAAATTACTATGGCGGCCACTGATATTGATGTTGTTGAAATAGAGTCTTCGTCTCAACTTAAGAAATTTATCAAGTATCCCCATAAGCTTTACAAAGACGACCCAAATTACGTTACTCCGCTCATCTCCGAGCGGCTGGAGTTTTTTGACAAAAAGAAGAATCCGTTTTTTCAGACGGCCAATTCGAGAGAATATCTGGCCTACCGCGATGGTCAGATTGTCGGACGCATAGGTACCTGCATTAATTATGCCCACAACGAACACCATCTGGAAAAAGCCGGTTTTTTCGGATTCTTTGACTGTCCCGATGATTACGAAATAGCTTCAATGCTGCTGCGGGTGGCTATGATCAATCTAAAAAAAGACGGCGTCGAAAAAATGATCGGCCCGGTTTCATATTCCACCAATCACGAGTGCGGCTTTCTGGTAGACGGTTTTGATTCTCCCCCCAAAGTTATGATGACCTACAACCAGCCCTATCTGCCCAAGCTTTGTGAAAAATTCGGCTTTAAAAAAGCCATGGACCTGTTCGCTTATCGCATCACCAAAGAGATGCCGGTACCTGAGCGGATTGATAAAATCGTCGACAAGATTCTCAAAAGAGTGGGAGCAACTGTCAGAAACGTTAACATGTCCCGCTTTGACGATGAGATTTCGAGCATTCATCAAATCTATAACTCGGCCTGGGAAGATAACTGGGGCTTTGTGCCAATGACCAAAGCAGAATTTTTTCACACCGGCAAAAACCTCAAACAGATAATCGACCCCAGAGCTGCGCTCATAATTG
>JADFLZ010000213.1 GCA_022564135.1 Candidatus Zixiibacteriota bacterium | reverse complement strand
GGCTATATGATTCGTTTAATAATTTTTCAGAATTTGTCTGGAGCAGCTTCGGTAAAGACGGCACCTCCTGGGAGAGAAAGTTTGTGGACTCAACTCAAATAGAGCAATCTGTGCATCCGTTGGGAAGCACTCCTGCGCTGGTTAATTCGGTGTCGCCACTGGACTACGATCTTTCTCTTGAAAAAGTCGAAGTGTTTTCAATCGATAGCGCAACTACGATAACGACTCATATTTTAAACCGAAGTTTTACGACTTTTAGCGGCGGTACTCTCTATTTGTTTAGAATGGGCGCTGATACATCTGGAAATCCGATTGAGACGCTTGATATTATCGCATTGCCTGACGCCTTGCCCGGTTTTACTACAATTATAAGGGGAACATATTTCTTGAACGGACTTTATGAAAATTTAAGAGTTAATTTATACTTAGATGACCGCCTTTACAATAACCAAATTTCGTTTATCGCACCCGGCAGCGATTTCCCTCCGCTTATCTTAAATGAATTTTTGCCGGACCCAAAAGCGCCGCTGGTGTCTGAATGGGTGGAAATAAAAAACATTTCAAATTTAGAGGTAAACTTAAACGGCTGGCAGATTGGTGACGCCAACTCTGTCAAACTTATTACTTCAAATCAGATCCTGGTTTCTGCGGGAGAATATGTTGTCTTAGCTCAGGACAGTTTAGAGTTTACAACTTTCTATCCATTTTATTCCGGCCGGCTCATTCAGCCTGCTGGCTGGTCGGTGTTGAATAATTCCGGTGATGCTTTGAAACTATTGGACTTGTTTAATATAGTGGCTGACAGTTTTGACTATGCTTCAGGTTACGGTGACAATTTCAGCTGGTCACGGGTCGAAAGCGGCGCTAACGAAGGCAGCTGGGGGCGCTCAGAGAATAGCGGCGGCAGCCCGGGAGAGTTAAACCGGGTGGTGTTTTCACCAGAGGGAGAATCGGTCAGTCTCAAAATCGAACCAAGTCATTTTTCACCGGACGGGGACGGCTATCAGGATACGGTCATAATTTTTATAGAGTCGTCACAGGCCGAGTCATACAGTCTCAAGATTTTTGACAGGCATGGTCGGCAGGTACGTACTATTTTAGATGACGAACTGTTTATCGCTGCGTCGTACGGCTGGGACGGGAAATTTGATGACGGCCGCCGGGCGCCGGTCGGAATTTATATAGTTCTGTTTGAAGCCCGCGGTGAGCGCACTATAAAAAAACCGGTGGTGGTAGCGCGATGAAAATCCGGCCGTACCTGAAGTTTTGCTTTCTTATTTTTGCTTTGCTGTTTTCGGCAGTCGGCTCCCAAGCGTTTGAGTTTGTTACCAGCCGGGGTCTGGGAATGGCAGGGACGCTGCTGTTATCTGAGCCGTCAGCTTCAACGCTGCTTTTGCTGCCGACGTCGGGAATAGCCCCAAACGAATGGATATTTGAGGCCGGGGCTTTGAGGGAATTTGAAATCAAAGAACTTGACCGGACTTATCTGGTGGCAGCGACCAGAGCAGGTCGTTTTATATTAGCTGCCGGTATCGCACAGCTGGGACAGAGAGACTTTTATGCAGAAAAAACTTTACGGGCGAGTCTTGGTTATTTGCAGCAGCGTTTTGGTCTGTCATTAAATATCTCGGCAGTTAAATATGATTTTGGCGGTTTCTATGGTTCACTTCGGGCGGCTGCTGTTGGCGCCGGATTTTCGTTTAAATTGCAGCGCCTTTATCTGGCCGCTTCGTTTGACAATCTGAACTCGCCGACGTTGCTTGAAAATTCTCCTGAAACCAAACCTGTATATTCTTTCTACGGAGAGCTAAAAGGTAAAGGGGCGTATTCTATTATGGGTCGAGCAACTTTTCAGAAAAACGAAGAAACTTCGCTGGCGCTTGCCCAGAAAATAGTTGTCTCTGACAAGGGCGATATCTTTTGGGGGATTTCGAGCGCACCCTTTCAAATTGGCGGCGGCATGGAACTGAAATTTGTCAAACGAGGCATGCTGTCATACGCCGGTTCATTTCATCCGGCTTTAGGATATTCTCACAATATCGCTCTGATATACAGACTTGGCTCGAAAGCGAAAGGCAAAGGCGATTTTGAATAGTCTGGCAGACAGAAAAGAGATTGAAGAAAGAGAAAGGCAGATACTGGCGCCTTATGCCGCTCTGTCGGCGGAGTCTCGCGGCAGAGTATATCCGCAAGAAGAGCATGCGCTGAGGACGGCTTACCAGAGAGACCGCGACCGGATAATTCATTCGGCTGCCTTCAGACGCATGGAATACAAGACTCAGGTTTTTATTCCCCACGAGCGGGACCACTTTCGGACCAGACTTACCCACACAGTCGAGGTTGCCCAGATAAGCCGCTCTATGGCACGGAATCTGAGACTCAACGAAGATCTGGCCGAAGCTATCGCGCTGGTTCATGATCTGGGGCATACTCCCTTTGGCCACGCCGGTGAAGATGCTTTAGACGAACTGCTCAAAGATCATGGCGGCTTTAATCACAACCGGCAGTCGCTCCGAGTCGTGGACAAACTTGAACGGAGATATTTTGAACATCCCGGTTTGAATCTTACTTACGAAGTTCGCGAAGGCATTGTAAAACATGAGACCACAGTTAAAATTGAACTGCCGGAGTTTAAGAGCGATGAACAGCCAACACTCGAAGCAGCCTTGGTAGACATAGCTGACGAATTGGCCTATAACGCTCACGACTTAGACGACGGTCTGAGTTCCGGGCTGATTAGTTTTGATGAAGTGATGTCGATCGGTGCAGACCAGATTATAGAAGCAACAGGTTTTGCCGAAGGAACAGACTTTGATAAGAACCGCTACGGCATAGTCCGTAATTTAATTAACAAAACGGTATTAGATGTCTTGGACGAAACCAGCAGGAGAATAGCTAAGCAGAATATCAAAGATTTGAAGTCAGTCAGAAATTGCAAGAGCAAATTGTGCGATTACTCAGGCGATTTAAAAGAGAGTGTCAAAAAAGTAAAAGAGTTTTTGTTTACCAGACTCTACAGGCACCCCCGGCTCCTGGAGCATTCGGCGCGGGCGGCTCAGATAATAAATAAGATTTTCAGCTACTACTTGCAGACCCCGAAGAAACTTCCCGAGAGATTCAGAGAAATGCTGGCTCTGGAGAAAAAGGAAATTGTAGTGGCCGATTATATTGCCGGTATGACCGACAGGTTTGCAGAAATCAGCTATGATAAAATCGGTGAATAAAGACGGCTATATGTCAGTCAAAGCCGGGGAAATTGTGGTCTACCAGAGTCCAGGTGGTGTCGCCGACAGACCGGGCGTGCACTTCGTGCAGATGAATTTTTATAAATCCCAGATTGGGCACATACCAGAGCGTTATGGTTCTGGAGTCAGTGGAAATCGTAGTACGTCTTTTATTCTCAAGTACATATACGTTTTCAAACAGCCCGGCCGGAACTCTGAGTGTTCTGACTTCTTTAACGACAGTTTCATCTCCTGATAAAAATCCGCCGGTGCGCCAGCTGTCTCTCGCATTGAAAGGAAATATCAAACCAATTCTGTCGCGGTGACTCCAGTTCCAATAGATGTAGACGGTATCACCGCTGAAGACTATCGGTCTGTCAATGACATCCCGATTATCGATGACATAGCGCCAGATGGTTGCCTCAATACCGGTGGTAGGATCTATTCTTCTGTCGCTTATTGAAGCGACAACGGTATCAACTGTTTTTAGGGGCTTGGTTGAATCGATTTCTTTTAAATTGTCAACCAAATGGTATGTCCACTGGCTGCCAAGTATGTCGGGAAAGGTTTCTATTGTCGCCGCTTTGGACGGAGCTAAGGGCACCTCTTTTTCGCAGGAAAGAGTCAATAAAAGGCTCATTAAAATCAGCAGTAATGTTGATATCTGTTTTCTCATATTAGTTTCTTTAAAACTATACCAATATAATCAATTTTCTGCTCATAAGGAAAATCAATTAGCACTCTATATTAAAACGCAAGCAAGGCTCCGAATGTTCAATTCTTTAGTATAGCAGCTATGAAGCTTAAAAAGTGAATTGGCTTGCAATTATGGAAAGTCCGCCCAACTTGCTCGAGGCTTAAATTGTTGCCTGTCAGTCTGTTAAGTGCCGGCTGGGACAAGGGCACGTATATTGCAATTAGGGCTGATATGGACTGTTTCTTTGGCTCATATAATCTTCCTGAAGATAACGATTTCAGCAAATCAGGCTTGGTAGTTTTTCATATTCCTGAGCTGGGTATCAGATTCAAGGCCCCGTTTGACGGAATAGATGAATATCATACAGATTTTGCGGCTCTTCTGGCGCTTTTGGAATTTATCGATTCGAATCAGAAGTTTATGAAAAGGGCGGCTTATCAGATTTTTTGTGATAACAAGAGTTTGGTAAACCAGCTTAACAATATTGAGCCGCTGCCGGACAAATTTATGGGCCTATATCAAAAAGCGCGGGACTATAAGGAAAAATACCGCTTCTCTCTTAACTGGGTCAAAGCAGACAAGAATTCTGCCTTAGATAACCTTTATGATTGACCTCAGCCGCCTGCCCTTATTCATTGAGTTATGGCAGGTCCGGCACAACTTTTCAAAGAAATAAAGGCTGGGAAATTCAAATCCCTTTATTATTTTTTTGGCCCCGAAGATTACCGGAGAACCGAGGCAGAAAAATATATAGGCAGCCGTTTTCTTCCTGATCTCCAGCGTTCTACCAATTACCACCGCCTTGACGCCCGAAAACTTTCGGCTCAAGAGCTGATAGCCCAGCTCTCGAACTATCCTATTTTAGGTGAAAAAGAAGTTTATATCGTAACAGGTATTGAGTCATTTAAGCCAACGGAGCAGGAGCAGATATTAAATCTTCTTAAAGCCCCCGACCCTAACCGTATTATCATTTTCAGCAGCCCCTCGA
>JADFLZ010000212.1 GCA_022564135.1 Candidatus Zixiibacteriota bacterium | reverse complement strand
AATTGGCCTTGGCCTCGGCATGGTAGTAGTTTTTCGACTTCAGGCCAAAATACTCAAACAAATTGGCCGCTTTTTCAGCTATTAATGATATGCTCATTGACAATAATAATATAGGGCACTTAGCTCTGATTGGTTAAGCCTTTTTGAAATTTGCCCAGATACCTCACGAAGATAGCAATAAAAGCATATATTGCCTTGACGAAAGCCTGCCTATTTGTATATTGGGTGGCTTGTAAGAAAGGTATTATTGATGAAAAGAACATTTCAACCATCGAACCGTAAAAAACTGAATGACCACGGTTTTAGAAAAAGAATGGCCACCAAAGGCGGACGTAATGTCCTGGCCCGTAGACGTGCTAAAAAAAGGAAAAGATTGACCGTAAAAGTTGCCCGTAGCAAATAGACTTAACAGAAGTGAAAGCTTAAAAAGCCGGCTTGAAATATCACGGCTTTTAAAAGGCGGGCAGCGCTATTCGGGTCGCTATTGTACTGTTGTATGGGAAAATTCACAGTCTTTCAAATGTGCGGTGTTGTTATCAGGGAAGATAAAAACTGCAGCATTTCGCAATCGCCTCAAACGACTTTTCCGCGAGGCCGTCAGGTTAAACAGAAATCTTTTAAGTCGTCCCGTCAAAGTCGCCATACTGCTTCGCATAATTGAAAATGAACCTTCTTTCCAGAACATCAGCCAGGAAATCAATCTCGCTTTCAGAAAAATCTCAGAGCAGAAATAATCAGAATTCTCTGCTGGCCTACCCGGTTGTCTGCCTGATTCGTATTTATCAGATTTTAATTTCACCACTTATAGGCAGCAACTGTCGCTTTCATCCTTCCTGTTCAAATTATGCCATCGAATCATTTTCCCAGTACGGAGTGATGAAAGGATTTTTTTTAACACTCAAAAGATTAAGCAAATGCCACCCCTGGCATCCGGGCGGATACGATCCGGTCCGGTAACATAGCGGACTAATTAAAGGAACATAGATTGGATAAGAAAACTCTCCCCATTATAATAATATTAGCGCTGCTGATAATTTTTTACTATCCCCTGCTTGAGACGCTGGGGTTGTATGAGCCGGCACCGCCGCAGGAAAAATCTGCCGACAGTACTTCTCAGGCTGAATCACCCATCAGACAGGCCGACGACAGCAAACCTCAATTATTTTCCGACCAGTCACAATCGACCTATCAGTCCGATGATCCTTTCGAGGCTGATACCGCCAGTCTTGCAGCCAGTACAGCAACTGTTGATACTGTTAAAATAATCACTAATAAATATGAAGTAAGTCTCAGCTCTTACGGCGGCGGGTTGGTTACTCTCTTATTAAAAGAATATAGTTACGGCGGTAACGGACAAATTGATATGCTGAGTTTGTCCAAAAACGCTACGCCTGATTTCACCTTTGCAGCTGAGACTTTCTCGGCTTCAAAAGTTCATTATAACAGCAGCAAACCTGCGGGAACCTACTACGCCGAATCTGAGGCAATAGAATTGACTTACCGCTACAACTACGGCAATGGCGGCGAACTTATTAAGCGTTACAAATTTTATCCGGACGAATACCACTTTGATCTGGTTATAGAAATTCGCAACCGGGACCAGTTCGGTTTCGAGCGTCAGTACCAGATTGTCTGGAACACTTCTCCGGGAGTAACCGAACCTCAAATCGAACAGGACTACCAAGAGATGGCAGCGGTGGCCATGATGGGCGATTCGAGAGTGATGCTCGATGACTACGAAGACGACAGACTTAATCAGACTCTTGACGGCGTCACGCAATGGGCGGGTCTGCGCTCAAAATATTTTGCATCAATTATTATCCCGCAGAGTAAACCCGCCGACAGGGTTTTTGCCCGCGGTCAGATTGGAACAATCATGACCAGCGACGGCCCTGTCGAAGCCCGCGAGATTATTGCCGGACTTAATCTGCCAATTGAATATGTGCCCTCGTTTGCTGACAGCTTTACGATCTTTGTCGGCCCTATGGATTACAACCTACTGGCGGATTACGATGTCGGGCTTGAAGATATTCTGGGTATTGGCACCACCCCTTATGTCGGCTGGCTGATAAAACCGTTTGCAATCGCCATTGTCTGGATTTTGCCGCGAATGTATAACATCATCCCCAACTACGGCATTGTCATTATCCTCTTTGCGCTCTTAGTCAAGCTGATAACTCTGCCGCTGTCTCTGAAATCTTTTAAGTCAATGCAGGCCATGAAAGATATTCAGCCGAAACTTGAGGAACTCAAGAAAAGACATAAAAAAGATCCGCAGGCGTTAAATAAAGAAATGATGAAGCTTTATAAAAAGCACGGGGTAAATCCTATTTCCGGCTGCCTGCCAATGCTGCCGCAGATGCCCCTGTTTTTTGCGCTCTTTTCGGTCTTTCGCTCTACCATACTTCTTCGTGAAGCGCCTTTTTTCTGGTTTATTGATGACCTCTCACGCGGTGCCTCCGGCTTTACCGACCCCTACATCCTGCTGGTCTTGGTCATGATAGGCGCTCAGTTTGTGTCACAGAAAATTACGATGCCCTCAACACAGCAAAACAAAATGATTATGTATATTATGCCGTTCTTTATGGGTTTTATTTTCTACAGTTTTGCAGCCGGACTGGTTTTGTACTGGACCTGCTTTTCAATATTCTCTTTGCTCGACTACGTTATCTTTAAACGGCCCAAAGCGAATAAAGTAGAAACTTCTTAAGCAAATTCTAAAGATGACAACCGCAAGCCAAAAGTCTTCCATGAATGAAGATACGATTGTCGCTATTATCACGCCTCCGGGCGAAGGCGGCATCGCTGCTATCCGCTTAGCCGGCAGGCGTAGCCTGTCTCTTTTAAAAATGCACTTTAGAGCTATCCGAAAAGATGAATCAGGCTTCAAACCATTTCTGATGCGCTATGGTTTTTTTGTTGATGACAATTTTCAAAAAATAGATGAAATCCTGGCAGTCTACATGCCAGAGGAAAGATCGTATACCGGACTGGAGCAAATAGAGATATTCAGCCATGGCGGTTCTTTGGTTGTCAAAAAAATTCAGGAAATTTTGCTAAAGTCCGGAGCCAGAGCAGCCGAACCGGGGGAGTTTACAAAACTCGCCTTTCTATCAGGGCGAATTGACCTGAGTAAAGCCGAAGCTGTGGCCGAAATTATCGAGGCCAACACTCAAAAATCATATGATGTTGCCAGAGAACACTTAATTGGCAATTATTCTGAACATATCGAAAAACTTCGCACTGAGCTTATCGAAATATTGGCCGAGGTTGAAGCTTCTATTGATTTCCCCGAAGAAGAAATTGACCCCGAAGAAACCAGCCAGCTGGTCAAACGATTAGATAATCTGGCTAAGTCTATAAAAGAGCTGGCGGATTCGTACTCGGGCGGCAGGATAATCAGTGAAGGTTTCAAAATTGCCATCGCCGGCCGCCCCAATGCCGGCAAGTCTTCTCTTTTTAATTTAATGCTCAAACAAGAGCGCGCTCTGGTTACTCCGACTCCCGGTACCACCAGAGATTACCTCTCGGAATGGATTGAACTGGGGGGCTACGCCGTCAACATTATCGACACCGCCGGTCTCAGAAGCGGTGGCGGTGTTATAGAAAAAGCCGGCCAGAGCTCAGCTAAAAAAATCATGAGCCAGTCTGATTTGATTGTCTGGATGGTCGACCTTACTCAGAAAAAATGGGCTGAAAATCTGTCAGAAGACTTAAATCAAAATCTAAATAGAAATTCAATTATTATAGGTAATAAGATTGACAAAGTTTCGCTCGATGAGAAAACTAAAAAATTAATATCAAATCATAATGTTCTGCCTCTGTCATGTCTGACCGGTCAGGGCGTTGACAGCTTTAAGAGCCTTCTGGTCAACGCCATAGCTGAGTCGATGCCGGATCTGACTTCCGGCTTGGTAGTAACTTCAGCGCGCCACCGACAAAAATTAAAATCAGCATTAGCTGAAATCGAGCAGGCAAAATCAAAACTGGCTGAAAGTCAATCGCCAGAGTTAACTGCGCTGGATCTCAGGCTGGCAGCAGGCGAACTGGCTGAGATTACCGGTCGCATATATAATGAGGATATTCTGGGGCAGATTTTTTCAAAGTTCTGCATTGGTAAATAACAACTGACTATTTTTTTGTTTCACATGAAACGCACAGTCTTTTCTATTCACTTTTTTCTGTTTTTAATATAAATTCAAGCTTAGAGAAAATTAAGATGACTCATAAAGATTTTGACATTCTGATAATAGGCGGCGGACATGCCGGGGTTGAGGCCGCTCTGGCCGCCTCACGCATGGGTAAAAGATCGGCTATTATCACCATGGACGCTAAAAAACTAGCGTTGATGTCCTGCAATCCCGCTATCGGCGGCATTGGCAAGTCTCACGTTGTCAAAGAGATAGACGCTCTGGGTGGGATTATGGGCATGGCTGCTGATGCATCAGGAATTCAATTTCGAACACTGAATTTATCACGGGGCCCGGCCGTCTGGTCTACCAGGGTGCAGTGCGACCGCCGTTATTATAATGATTACGTTGTAAAATATGTCTCCAACGCCAAGGGAATTGAAGTAATAGAAGATTTGGCCGGCGAAATTCTAACAGAGAACGGCCGAGTAACAGGCATCAGAACAGAATCGGGAACGCTTATACTATGTGATGCTATAATAATAGCTACCGGCACATTCTTAGGCGGGCTGATTCACATCGGAGAAAAAAAGATCAAGGCTGGTCGCTTTGGAGAAAAGGCAGCCTATAAACTTTCTGATTCGTTCAGGGGACTGGGCTTTGAAATCTCACGACTAAAAACCGGCACACCGCCCCGCCTCAATGGAGATTCTATTGACTGGGACAAATGCCAGGTTCAGCCGGGAGATGAACCGCTGCCGCTCTTTTCGCATCAGACAAA
>JADFLZ010000211.1 GCA_022564135.1 Candidatus Zixiibacteriota bacterium | reverse complement strand
ACCACATACAAATTTTGCCCAGGCTTAAGGATGGCCGGGTGAAATGCTGTCGCCGGCGTCGGCAGCGCCTCCCCCCCAGATGGCGCCGTCATCGACTGATGATTTGGCGTAGATGTAGTGAAGGGCACCGTTCTTGCGGGTATAACAAACCCAGATTTTGCCGCCGGTTTCTATGTCGACTGTCGGATAGTAGGCAGGGTTGCCGTTATAAATGGTAACTTTGCTGCCGACAGTCCAGGTTCCTGATGAGAAAGTCAGTTTTTTGGTAACCAGATATTCTGTTGAAGTTTCGGTGTAAACTATATGTATATCGCCGACCGAATCAATCGCTGCCGAGAAGGCGTCATCGACGGCGTCGGTGGCAATCGTAATCGGCGCTGACCAGATTGAATAAGGAGAGTCGGCGTAATATAGTTTTATTTCTCCGGCGGCGGTTTGAATGAGAGCCGCTGTTCTGCCGGCATAAGCGCCTGCAGGAACTTTGAGCAGCAGCCTGCTGCCGGGCAGGCTCAAAGCGTTTTGGGTTGTCGATTCTGTAATTTTCTTTTGCATTTTGTTCGCTTTTTTTGGTAATAGGCCCGCCCAGAAGACGGGCCTAAAACCGTTAGGTCCAGACGGTGTCCATTACAACTGAGGCTTCTTTGATGACTTTAGCATAGGCGACAGATTCTGTGATAACTGCTTCTTCAAAGCGCTGTTCAATCACTTTGTCATACTCAACGATAAGAGGCTGGGTGATGACTTCTTCAATCGCAAAGCGGCTGTCGAGTCCGATTATCAGATCGCTGGCAACATCGTCGGAACGAATCAAGGTCGAACCGAGCGGTGTCAGCAGTTCACCGGTTTTCTGAAAGCGGTTCCCTGCCAGAGGGTCCTTGAACTCGGCCAGTGTCAAAATTGTCTTAAGCTGATTGATATGACAAACGATGGTGTTCATCTCAAACGGTGAGAATTGTGACCAGAGCGTTATAATATCATCATAGTCCAGCGTAGCGCTGACTGCGGTATTAACAATTGTGGCGGCATTACTGTTGCCATCGCCGTTGATAATAGTATCAACTACCATGGCCATTTTGTCAGTCTGCAGCTGAAAGCCGATATACCAGAGCAAGACTCTGAATTGCGAGGTCGTGCGATAACGCAGCGCCTTGTAACTGGCCTTTAGTGCCAGACCATAGTCAGAAACATTTACAGCATGATTCTGCTCGGTAACTAACATCTGCGGCACGTCGGCGCCTTCGGCTACCGGCCGCAGCGAAAACTTGGAGCTGTCGCCGGTATCAATGAAGAACGGGGTGTAGCTGTTTGAGGCGATGTTGGTCGTATTCGCTATCAGTTTAGAAAGTTCCGGACGCATTGATTGGCCGCGTCTAATCTCTCTGAGCATAAACTCCGGCAAAAGCGTTGGCGCGCTCTGGAAAAACTGTTCGACGGTGGTAGGTGTTCTGCCGGATAAGCGTATACCGGCCAGAGCCAATTGTCTTTCAAAAGCATCCAGCGGACAGGCCTGGGGCGAAGGATCGTATTCGTCACATTCCAAAAGTTCGGAAAGCGACATGCCTCTTGCTTCGGCTTCGTTATAAAGCTCTTTTTCAACTTTCAAAGAGGCGGCGCGTGAAAGATCCACCCCTCGATAGTGCGATTTCTCAGTTGACTGACTGCTTAATCTTTCAATCGCTGCTGAATTCAAAAAATCATTAAATTCCATTCTTATCTCCCTTAGTTAAGTAAAATCATGCAATCGGTGCTGCCATTGACAGAAAGTACCGTGCCGCGGGCGATATTACCGCCGGCCGGGTCCGAGGCCACTGTCGGGGCCTGTTTAATTTTCGCGCCGGTGGCTCCCACCACCCGGTCACCGATTACGGGATTAGTTGTGCCGATGGCCAGACGGCAGATGCCGCCTACCTGAACGGTAGCCAGGCGGTCGCCGTCGTCATTATCGGTTAGTGTCAGAGCGACCAGTTTACCGAGCAGCAAGTCGCCGTCGCTAATAGGTCCGGTTTCTCCACTGGCCGACAGCGTCACCGGCTCACCAAGGTTACTGTCCTTGAAATCATCGACGCTGCTGGTCTGCTTGATGGTGAAAGTCACCAATACCGGAGCTATGACATCTAAATCTTGTGTGCGTACGTTCATCTAATACTCCTCAAAATGTGTTAAAATATATATTTGGCCGGGATGTTCTTCCCGCTGGGCCGGGACAAGCTGTCCCTCTATGCTATTTGTAGTCGCTGGTCTCTTTCAGTCCTGCAATACTATTGTTTGAAACAGGCGGCAATCCGAAAGTTGTCGGAAAGGCTATTCTGAATCTGTGGGAAGTTTTCCGGTATTGCTCTATGAGTTCCGCTGCACTTAAGTTTTCCAGATCTTCCAGATAAGCCAGCACCTTTTCGGTCGCGCCTGAACTTCTTTCGACTATCGTTATCGCTTTAACCATACCGGCGATGCGGTTAAGATAATCCTCGCGCATCAGCTTAAGCTCTGCCTGTAGTTCGCATGAATCAGCCAGACTTGACTTCAGCTCCCGCAGCCAGTCTGTAAGTTTGTCAAAATCTATTTCAGACAGTTTGTCGCCTGAGAGGCTGATTAAAAGTTCATCTAAATAATTCCGGTCGATATTAGGGTTTGTCAATTTTCTCTCCTGTTATTTCGCTCAGGTGATATTCAATTCGGGCGAGTCTGGTTTCCAAGCCTGTTGAAAATTTATAGAACTGCTCTTTACTTAAGACAGTCTCTTTTAGAATCACCTCAATATTGTTAAGTTTTTTGTCGAGCTGCTCTACTATGGCTGATTCGGCCTTGGCTGCCAGCTCTATGCGCAGCGACTGAATCGTCAGAAAATAAGCGGCGGCTATGCCAAAAATCATGGCCACTAAGCGCAGCAGTGTTGCTGTGATTTTGAGACCGCTCTCTTTGTTTACAGTTTCGGGCATTCTTTAAGGCCGTGCTCTTAAATGGTTTTCGTTTTTCATATAGAACAAATACTGCCTGGTACTGCCCAGCCTGACAGGACGAATGGCAAAGGTGCCGCGCAGCGGTTCGGAAAATTGCAGCAGGTATCCTTTTTCGTTTCTTTCAATCTTTTCGATTGTTCCTGATATAATTACAGCCTGCGGCGATCTGGCGCTTTCCTGAATAAAGCTTTGTCCGTTTTCTTTTACTTCAGCTAAAAATCTACCGCCATGCTTAAGCCTGTTTAAGTTGAACTGTTTGAGAATAAAACTGTACGACTGCTCGTTTCTTTTAAACCGCATCAGATAATGATCCTGCCCTTCACAGCTGCTGATTTCAAAAGTGGTTTTTGATTCGCCTTGGGCGTCACGACAGTAAGTGTAACCGGGGCCGTCTGCAAGAAAGTCTGCCGAAGGCCAGATAAGGCAGCCTTCACGAGTTTCATATTGACTGACAGCATCACTTAACTCGTCACAAGTAACAAAAGCATGACGTATGATTGAGATTTTGCTGGCGCCTGAGCTGATCGATATGTCAGCCTGACTGAGATTGGGTTCGGGCAGAAGTTTTATTTCGAGGCGCGATACGGGTGATTGTTCATAATTTAGAAACCTTTGCAGCTCTTGCTGGCTGCAGCGTTGTTTACCGCGCAGTCCCAGCAAGACAGCTCGGGCAGATACAAAATCATTTAGCGACTTTAGGGTTTCAAAGGCAGAGGTTGGTCTTTCAATCAAAACTCCGCCTGCGTCGCGTACTGCAATCTTTCCCTGCTCAACTAAAACGGTAACCGGTAAACCTTGATAATTGGGAACTACCAGATAGGTATCTGACTGCGGCAACTCTGAAAGCTGAGTTATTAGCGGCGGTTGCGTTAAGACTGAATTGAGAAAAGACAGGTCAAGTTCTTTGGTAACCGCTGTATTCTGCTGTGCTCCGCGATAGACCAGCGATGTTTCCAGCACCCGTTCAATCTGTCTGTAATTGAAGTGTACGATTTGGCTGCTGCCATTGGATGAAAGCTGCTGCAACGGCCGGTGCTCACAATTTCTGATATCTTCAGCGCATACCGAGCATTCCGGAAAGAGATAAATGAAACTGATGGAGCATTCTTTATAAATGCCGCCATCAATATTGTGCCTGAGATTTTCGGCGCCTTCTGCATTTTTCAGCCAGTAGAAATAACATTTAACCCACTGGCTGCCATCTCTGGTAACCAGCTGAGAATGAAAATTCCGGGCAACCGGCAGCTTGTCTTTGCGATGGCCGACCAGTACCGGTGAGTCAATTAAGAGTGCAGCTAATCGATTGTGTTCTTCGGCCGGAAACCTGCCGCCAAATGAATTGATTTCATCTGAGACAACATACATAGCCCGTACAAAAACATCCCCGGCACCGACCGGATTCGGTGGTTTGATATTTTTATTTATCAGTGAAATGATCTCTTCTGATATTTTTTCGATTGGCCCTGCTAAGTGAGCTGTGATCCTGCCGATACTCTCAGCCATGCTGCCTCCGAAACTGGTTGCCTTTACCAGACAGAGCCGGCTGCGATTTAACACCTATTTACTATAATTTTTGCGCAAACTCTTGCGGGCATGAAAGGCACCTGCCATCAGACAGCAATTCCCTGCATAGCCTAACATACTGCACGACAGAGACTTGCCCGGTGGCGCCCTTTCTGGTGATATCGGCATTCTCTTTGCTTAAACATGATTTGTTATGACTAAAACTTATTACAGAAATCGAAATTTTATCGACCCAAATTCGATAATCTATGTCAAAAAAGAGAAAGATTATTTTAAGTGGGTCTTTGGCCTGATGGTATTTGCGCTGGCTATGATGTTGACTTTATCTGAAGTCGGTTAAGGCTTTTTGATAAACTAACAGACCCCAAAGCCCGCCTCCTACAGCTACCAGAATGGTCAATTGCAATAGACGGATGAGAACTAAAGACCTCCAAAGAATTT
>JADFLZ010000210.1 GCA_022564135.1 Candidatus Zixiibacteriota bacterium | reverse complement strand
ATTTGAATGTTTTTTATGCCGAATTTGGAACGGACGGTCTGAAATTTGATAATCCGGTTACGGTTACATTCTCATATGCTGGTGCCGATATGGCAGGAGTAGATGAGTCGAGTATCAGTTTGGCCTGGTTTAATGAGAATTTAAGTAGATGGCTTAAAATTGATTGTGAAGTTGATATTGTTAATAAGACCGTAACCGGACAGCTGAAGCATTTCTCAGCCTACGGTCTGATTTCTGACTGAGTGAGAGTTAGCAGTTGTTGAAACCTTATATAAAGGATGCTAAGAACAATGAGTGAGCTGGTAATTAACAGAACTACAGACGAGACGGGTTCCCAGATACAGAATGGGTTTGTCCTGCTCGAGCTGGCTCGCGGATGGCTGCAACAGGCTAACTCTGTCGTTGCTGAAGAGTTACTCAATTCTGCCATAAACTCCGGTGAAGCAGAAAAAGATCCGGAACTGCGGGCAAGAATATTGAAAGAGACGGCACGTTCCAAGATGATGCAATCAGATTGGGATGAAGCCGATTCATTATATCTTGAAGCTCAACGTTTGTTTAGCGACATTCAGGTTTTCAAAGGCGCTGCCGAGTGCGCCAGAAACCGTGCAAATCTCTACTTCCAGAAAGGTATGTATCGGCATGCCGAACAATACTGCGAACAGGCTCTTAACTGGGCTACCGAAGCTAACGACCATGAGCTCAGAGCTTCTATTCTAAATACGGTCGGGGCGATTAAGTCGGCGACTGGTGATTTAAATGAAGCAATTAAGATGTTCAATCTCTGTTTGTCAGATTTTCAGACTGCGGGAAATTACTCGCGTCAGGGTTATGTCATTTTGAATATTGGATTAACCCAGATTGAGCTAAAAGCTTATGACCAAGCAATTCAGAAACTAAACGAAGCTTTGTCTATTGCCTTTAGTGTAAAAGACCTGCATCTGGTTGAGATTTGTTATCAGAACATATCCAAATGTTATCTTGAACAAAACGAAGCATCTCTGGCCAAGTCCGTGATTGATACCGCGCGTAAGTTTTTACCCGGTCTTAACTCGCAGGCGCTTGAGGCAGAGCTTAATCTTACCGATTGTAAGATTCTCAGAATGCTCGGGCATTATGAGGCTGCCGAAGAACTTCTAAGTGAAACTCTGGAACTGGCAAAAAGCAGAAACCTGTCGGCCCTGATAGCTGACCTGCTTTTTGAGCAGGGACTCTTATTAAAAGACCAGGGTAAGTTCGACATAGCTCGAGCTAAACTTGAAGCTGCTTCCGGTCAGTTTGAGAAACTGGGAATGCTGAAGAACTGCAAAGATGTCGCAAACGAACTAAACCAATTAGAAAGGACCAGAGGTGCTCTCCAAACTACCGCAGGATGACAAAAGCACGACGCTGGATGACCAGCTGAAAGCCATTCTGAGCCCGGACTTCCTTCCCTCAAAACAGGACTGGGAACGTACGGTGAGCACCTTGATGATGACTGCCAAAGAGGCGAACAAATCTTTCGAGTTCGAGAGAGCGGTCATCATCCTGGAGGCCCTGGAGAGCATATGCAGTTCCCATGGCAAACAGGAATTTTCCATAAACTGTCAGATTGAATTGTTTCAGGAAAAAGGCCATGCTTTTGGCTCTTTAGGTAAGTATGATGAAGCTATTAGCGAATTCAAAAAAATTCTGACAATTTGTCAGGACAATAACGAACTAGACTTAAAGAGTGAAACATATACGCAGATCGGACAGTTGCTTGCTAAACAAGGTGATTTTGAAAGGGCGCTGGGCTTTATACAGCGAGCTATTGGCGCTTGTCGTCGTAGCAAAGACAACAGTGGTTTGTGCAAGGCTCTCAGAAATCTCGGCGTGGTCTACTGCGAATTAGGCGACTTTGACGAAGCAGAGTCTGCCATTACGGAGGCGATAGCTATATCAGCCACAGCCGCTGATAATCTGCTCTATGCTGACCTGGTCAACAATCTTGGCGCCATTATGAACATGAAAGGCAAGCGAAGCCGGGCGCTGGAACTTTACCGTGAATCGCTGGAGATATATCTGGAAAATAATGAAATAAGAAAAGAAGCTTATACCAAGAATAATATCGGCATTACCTTATCAGAACAGGGTCTGGTGGACAGCGCTTATGGCTATTTCAAAGAGTCTTATGAAATCTCACTGAAGATAAACGACTCATCACTAAGACTTATTGCAGAGATTAATCTGGCGGACGTATATACCAAGCGCGGAAATTTTGTACGCGCCAAAAAACACTCCAAGTGGGTTGAAAATTATCTGAACGACGAAAAGCTCGTTAACGTAAATTTGATTGAAGTAAAAAAGCTCAATGGCAGAATATTCCTTGCCGAAAAGCAATATGATGATGCCCTAAAAGAGTTCAGCAGTGCTCTTGATATCTGCCGCGAAATAGGCAGTAAGTTTCATGAAGCAGAAGTCCTGCTGGAGCGCGGTAAGCTTCTGCGGGTTACAGAAGAACATTTCGAAGCCCTGAGTGATCTGGAAAATTCATATCATATTTTCAGGAAAATCAAAGCTGAAGGCAGGCAGCTCCAGACAGAAAAAATAATTGATTCGGTTGAACAGTTATACCTTGAGATTTTTAATTCTATGGGTAAAATGGTTGACCGCAAAGACAGCTATACCAAAGGTCACTCCGACAGGGTCGCTTCACTTGCTCTTCTGCTTGCCAAAGATCTGGGGCTCAAGACAGGTGTCGTCAAGACAATCGTTGCCGCAGCTTTGCTGCATGACATTGGCAAAGTAAAATTGAGCGACAGTATACTGAAAAAGCCGGGGCGACTTACCGATGAAGAATTTGAAGAGATTAAGAAGCATCCCGAATATGGCGTCGAGATTTTGCGGGGCAAGGAATTTCCCTGGAATATAAAACCGCTGATACTTCATCATCATGAACGTGTCGATGGTTCTGGTTATCCGATGAAAATAAAAGGGGAAGCTATTCCTTTGGGGGCACGACTGATTTGTATTGCCGATGTATTTGAAGCGCTAACCTCGAACCGCTGCTACCGCGATGCTTTCAGCCTCAAGAAAGCTCTGGATATCATGAAAAGTGAATCAGGCACAACTTTTGATCCTGTTTTGCTTAACAGCTTTATCGAACTGATAGAGCGCGGCGACGCTGATACTATCATAAATTCGAGTTCTCGCCACGATGATATGTTCAGCATCTGGTCACAATGTATGCGTGATAATGAACCCGAACAGTCGGGGAAACGAGAAGTCGTCGCTCCATAACACTTTTCAGCCCAATCACTTAAGCCCACTATATGTCAATCTAATAAATCAATCTCCTCGAACTTAATGGTATAGAAGTGCTGCTATCATCAAAATCATCATTGACAGCAATCGCTTCATTCTCAATCTTTAGCTAGGTGTCAATTATAAGATGAACCTGATGTCCAGGAGCCTTTATCAAGAAGGCTAACAGGTTAACGAGCATCACCGAATGGGAGGTTCTGTCATGACCAAATCAAAATTTGCACACGTAGTTTTCACGTTACTTTTAGCAATGATATTTTTATCAGCAAACGTTCGAGCAGAACCAAATGAAGGCGTGTTCTTTGATGTTGTAGCAGATGAGTTTGTAGATATGATGTATCTGGCTGCCGGCGATTTTGACCTTGATAACAAAGTTGATTTGGTTTTCTCCGGCTGGATAGATGGTGGATTTATCGCTTTTGGTGAAGGAAATGGTATGTTTGAAGATCCAGTTAGTATACCCATATCAGGGTTTTCTAATCTGACTTTAGGTTATGTTAACACAGATGCACTATTAGACATTATTGCCGTATCCAACACTACTATCTATATACTTATTAACAATGGCGACAGAACGTTCACTACTACTTCCTGGGCCAATGCAGCGCCCTCTTTAACTTTTGTCACTACAGGATATTTTAATAATGATGTTTTTTTGGATTTTGTGGCGAGTCCCAACAAAATATATTTTGGCGATGGCACCGGGGCATTTCCTTCAAATAGTACGCTGCCGTTTAGCACTATGTTCGGTGCCGATGTGAGTGATTTTAATAAAGATGGATACGATGACTTGGTAGTTCTTGAAGGTAGTTCCCCCACCGTAAGCCGGATTCTTCTAAATGACGGCAACGGAAATTTTACAGAATCTGACAACCTTGAGTTGGGAGCACTTTCTATTTCTGTTTCAACAAGCAATGCTCTGGCTGACTTTAACAATGATGGCAATCCGGATTTTGCTTTAATAACGCCCGTCGCTACAGCTTGCCCGGCAAGCAATTATACTAGTTATGGCACGGTTGCTCTCGGGGATGGTAACGGTGGCATATTGGCTACGGAGAGTTTCGAAGTTTGCGGCACAGCATACAATATGACCACCGCCGATGTAAACCGTGACCATAAATTGGACATAGTAGTAGCCGATGGACGATTTAAGGTGCTCGTCGTTTTGCTTGGCAATGGTGACGGTACTTTCCAGCCTCCTGAGGAAACTTCATTTGGAACCGAAGAAGTAACTTTTGTACTGGCACAGGGTGATTATAATCGAGACGGTAATCCGGACTTTTCATCAGGAGGAGGGTTAGTCCAAAATGATAGTATTTACTCAGCGCTAAACAAGCAACCCGGAAGGCCGATTCGTCCTGAACCAATGGTAACCACGGGATTTTCTTCGGTAGCTTTTGAAGTCATAAATCCTGAAGGGTTTAAAATATCCAGACTTAAAAACACTGTGGCAGGGGGCAGGTATGATAGATTTGACAAAGATAATGACGGCCAGCTTGATGCCCAAGCCTACGATTACAATTTAGAATACGGCGAATATACGCTGGTTTTTAGAAGAAGAGCTGACATAACATCACCTGCAACTTTTGATGCCAATATAAGAATCGGTGATTCCAAACACCTTACTATTTTCAAGGATTATCCAACA
>JADFLZ010000209.1 GCA_022564135.1 Candidatus Zixiibacteriota bacterium | reverse complement strand
GTTTTATTATTTTGGATTAAATCCAAAGTCTGTGTAGAAGACTTCAATAACTTCATTTTCAGTTTTGTGTCTATTGATTCCTCCTGAAACTACTTAAAACCAGTAGTTAATTAAGGGTTTAAGTAAAAGTAAGATGAGAAGGATTAATGGACTTTAGAACCTAACAGATTGCTATCGAAATTCTTTTCGATTTAAAGATTCAAAATTAGAATAAATTCAAACCTGCATCTTTGTTTACAAAACAGAAACCTGTTTCGATAATCAAAAAAACAGTTCGTTAGCGATTTGTCAGTTCTGTAAAAAGAAGTATTTTGTGCGTTGCAGTTCGAATCAAGTTTGGCTCTCAGATTCTTACGAGCAACTATTACACACGCTCAGTATCTAAAATAGGTCTCAGAGAGAGTTTGTCAAGCGAAAAAGGAAAGATTTTCCAGTTTTTTTACGTATTTGTCAAAGCCGCTAAATTATCAGATCTGTTGGTTGTTATTGACTTAACCGCTATTTCTGCCAAATCTTGAGTTAGAATGTCAAACCCACAAAAGAAGAGAAGGACTTACAAGAAAGCCCTTATAATGCTGGTTGCTATATTCCTGATTCTTATCTTCAGGCTGGTAGAATATATCGGTTACGATAAAGCTCCCGGGGACAGATTTGTTATTATGCGGGTAATCGACGGTGATACGGTTGAACTGGCCGGCGGCGACCGGCTGAGGCTGCTGGGAATCGATACCCCCGAAAAAGGGGAGCTGTATTATGACAGCGCTGCCATGTTTCTGGAAAGTCTGGTTTTGGGCCAGAAGTCGAGGATAGAGTATGCCGACAAACGCCGGGACCGCTACGGCAGGCTTTTGGGATTTGTTTATGTTGAAGACACCATATTCGTCAACAGGAGGATTCTATCGGCTGGTCTGGGTTACCTTTATCTGGTCAAAGACCAAGAGTTGAGCCGGCCCAGATTCAAAGAATTACTTGTGGCCCAGCGGCAAGCAGTCGGATCAAAAATTGGTCTCTGGGGAATAGACCGGGATTATGAAGATAGGTATATCGCCAGCAAACTTTCGCTCAGATTCCATCGTCCGGGCTGCAGCTCAGCCAGCCGGATTAAGCAGTCGAATATACGCACTTTTGAGAATATGCAGGAGCCCTTATACGAGGGCTTGTCTCCTTGTAGAATCTGCCGTCCTTAAAGCCTGATTATATTGTATAATAGCTGTATGAAGATTCTCTTAATTGTTGCCGTCACTTTGTTGTCTGCCTTCGAACCAGCGGCTGCCGCGCAAACTCTCAAAGAGATAATGACTCCGCCGGCTGATTCAGCCGACAGAGAAAACCTGAAAATCTGGGTGCCTGTAGAGCGAGGCAGCAGATGCAGATTGACTGTAGATATTCTGGATTGTAACAATCAAGTCGTCAGACACCTGGTGAATTTACTGGCTGGACGAGGCTATCATAATTTCTATTGGGACAAGAAAGATGACTCTGGGTGGTTTGTAGATTCCGGAACATACAGATATCAGATTGACGATTGTGGCGATAAAAAAAGTGGGCAAATCAAAGTTGCCTATAGAGGCATCAGAATTGAGATTCGAACTGCTCTGGGACTGTTTGCCCAAGAAATTCAGGCGAAATCCACGAACTTACGAATCGAATGGCTCTCAGTCACAGACAGTTTGCTTTCTGCTGTTTTAGATACAACCTTGATATATGGCCGCCACAAATTCAGCTTAGATGACTTTAAACCAGAACATTCGGCTGGTTATATCCAATTGATTCGGATTGACGGCAAAGTTGTAGAAAGAATAAGAAGCAGGACAAAAGAAGAAAAATGAATAAGACTTTATTGCTATTATTTCTGGCCATAGCCATAACTGGCTGCGGCAAAAAGACTCTCTATAATATGCCGGCAGTTGAACAAACCGGCTACTATGAAACTGCCTGGATTGACCCGGCCGTAGTTCTCGAAGATGAGTGGTATACTCTCTTGCGCTCCGACAGAATCGATTCTTTCTACGTCGAGATTAAACCGGGGCAGAATCAACAAATGGCGCCTGCAATTGAATTTAAGATTTCACAATTCGAATGTCTGACTTATGTCAACCTGATGAACGGGCGCCAGGAAATAATCAGACCTCTTTTAGTCAAGAATCTCAAGTTTGGATACTACAAACTTACTTTCAATATTGGCCGCTTAAAAAGAGAAGAGATGCCCGCTGGTGATTATTTTCTCAAGGCCGAGTATTGCGGCTTTACAGTCATTGCCGATTTAGGCCGACTATAAACCGGAAAACAGCCCTTTTTCTTTGTACAAAGAAAGAACAGGGCTCTCTGTTTACTCCTTTATCTATCAGCCGATAAGACTACAGTACGGTCAAGAATACTTCTTTGGCGGCGAAAAAAGGTAAGGAAATAGTAGTAAAATGCCTGATATCCTGGTTGTAGAAGATAAAGATTCTATGAGAAAGATGCTCACCCAGACTCTCTCCGGGGAGGGTCATCGGGTCGATTCTGCCCCAGACGGCAAAAAAGCCCTGGAGCTGATTCGTACTAAATCTTACGACTTGGTCTTAACCGATCTCAAAATGCCCGATGTCGATGGCCTTCAGGTATTGTCCGGAGTCAAAAGTATTGACTCTGAAACAGCGGTTATTGTTATGACTGCTTTTGGGACAATTGAAGACGCGGTATCGGCCATGAAAAGAGGGGCCGCAGATTTTATAACTAAGCCGTTTGATACCGAGCATCTGGCAGTATTAATAGGCCGGGCTCTGGAGAACCGCCGACTTGTGGCCGAAAATTCTCTCTTACGTGAAGAGATAATGGCTAACCATGGTCTTGAAAATATCATTGGTAAAGATGAAAAGATGCTGGAAATCAGCAGTCTTGTTCAAAAAGTTGCTAAATCCGATGCCGCGGTTTTGCTTCAGGGAGAATCAGGAACCGGTAAAGAACTTTTCGCCAAAGCAATTCATACTCTCTCACCGCGCAAAGACCGGCCGTATATAGCTCTGAATTGCGCCGCCATTCCCAGAGAGCTTTTAGAAAATGAATTATTCGGCTCTGAAAAAGGAGCTTTCACCGGCGCTCATGCCCGCAAGATGGGTAAGTTTGAAATTGCCCACAGCGGCACCATGTTCTTAGACGAAATCGGCGATATGGATGTATCTCTACAGGCCAAGCTGCTAAGGGTTTTGCAGGAGAAAACTTTTGAACGCTTAGGCGGTACCAAGTCTATCGAAGTCGATGTGCGGGTGATTGCTGCGACCAATATGGACTTAAATGAATTGATAAGAACCAAAAAATTCCGTGAAGATTTGTATTACAGGCTATCCGTTTTTCCAATTACGATTCCGCCGCTTCGCGAACGTATCGGCGATGTCAAAGAGCTGGCAGAATTTTTTATGCAGAAGTACTGTCGTGAGATGTCCAAGCCGGTCAAGAAAATAACTAAAGAGGCTATGAGCCTTTTAGAAAAATATCACTGGCCGGGCAATGTACGCGAACTTGAAAATACAATAGAGCGCGCCGTGATACTTGCCGAAGGCCGTTCAGTCAGCCCGGAACAACTGGCTATAAGACTTCAGCGCACTGATGAAATCCGCCTTCGGGAAGGGGCCGGACTCAAAGAGATAGGTGCTTATGCTCAGGCCAAAGCCGAACGGGGAGCTATTATCAGAGTGTTAAAACAGGTGCGGGGTAATAAGCGCAAGGCCTCCAAAGTGCTTCAGATTGATTACACCACTCTTTTTGATAAGCTGAAAAAATACGACATCGATAAAGATCTCAATCCGCTGGAGTAGTAAACCCCGATTCCCCAATCTGCATCGAGTCTCCTGATGCAATTCGCTTGTATACTTTCTGGTTGACATTTTCATCTTACTGAGCGATTTTTAGTTTCAAATTGTCCGCTATGGTCGCAGTAACTTGGCCGGGTTACTCACTTGCGCAAAAACAGTTTTAATAACTAAATTGTTGAACAGAAAAATATGTTTGTATCGGTTATTAATAGACGAGTATTAATGCTCAATCAAAACTACGAGCCCCTGACAGTCTGCTCTGCCAGGCGGGCAGTAGTGCTGATGTTTCAGGGCAAGGCTGAAATGATTGAATCGGCCGACGGCTTAAGAATCAGAACGGTAACTACCAGCTATAGTGTGCCATCGGTAGTCAGGCTCTGGCAATACCGCAAGGTCCCCTATAAGAGAATAGTGCTTACCCGCAAGAATGTTCTTATCCGTGACAATTATCAATGCCAGTATTGCTCAACCCGCAAGGGACCGATGACAGTTGACCATATAATGCCCAAGATGATGGGCGGCGGAGAGCGCTGGCATAATCTGGTCTGCGCCTGCTCCAGATGCAACAACCGCAAAGGGGACAGAACCCCCGATATGGCCGGCATGAAACTTGTCAAAAAGCCCAGGCGGCCATCGCACATTACCTTTATTCAGCGCGAAGGCGGCATATCAGAATTATGGCACCCGTATCTGTTTATGGATTCCAAGTGGAATGGAGCCGAGTACTTCACTCTGGTCGATTAAGCAATCTCCGGTAAAGCCTGCAATTTCTCAAACACTATTTGCCTCTGAAGTTTTTAATTGATTTGCACTTAACCGACTCTTAATCTCAGTAGCCTTACAGTAATATTATGGTAGACGTGACACCAAAGAGAAAAACAGAAACACAACCCGCCAGAAAGGAAACTATTCTTTCGGGGATGCAGCCGACAGGTTCACTGCATGTGGGAAATCTTGAGGGCGCTCTGAAAAACTGGGTGAGCCTTCAGGAAAAATACTGGATGTATCTCTGTATCGTCGACTGGCACTCGCTGACGGCCGCATACAAAGATACCCGGGATCTCAAAGATAAGATTTTTCAGATGGCGGTAGACTTTCTGGCAGCCGGTCTTTCTCCGGAAAAGTGCGCTATATTTATT
>JADFLZ010000012.1 GCA_022564135.1 Candidatus Zixiibacteriota bacterium | reverse complement strand
CTTCTGAGATCCCGAGCTTCTCGGCCACTATTTTTGCGGTTACCCGGTTGTCACCGGTGGCCAGCACAATTCTTAACCCCAGTCTTTTCAAGTTTTGAATTGCTTCGGGGGTTGTTTTTTTAATAGGGTCTGCTACGGCAATCAAGGCGGCCGGCTGGCGGTCGACAGCTACCAGCACCACGGTTTTGCCCTCTTCTCTTAACTTTTCAGCTTGCCGGGTTAGTTTAGAAGCGTCGGCACCGATTTCATTTAAGAGTTTGGCGTTACCGACAGCTATTTCATGACCGCTTACAATTCCTGTAATTCCCATACCTGTTACCGACTGAAATTCTGATACTGAACCAAGTTCAAGTTTAAGCTCGTTGGCTTTATCTACTATTGCCCGGGCCAGGGGATGCTCGCTGCTTTTTTCAAGACCCGCAACCAGACTCAGTAAAGCATTTTTATCCCAGCCGTTGATAGTTTCCACGTCTGACAGGCTGGGCTTGCCTTCGGTAAGCGTACCGGTTTTATCTATAACCAGAGTATCAATTTTTTGAAGTTGTTCGATAGCTTCAGCGTTTTTAAAAAGAACTCCAATAGTAGCCCCTTTGCCTGTGGCTACCATAATCGACATGGGTGTGGCCAGACCCAGGGCGCAGGGGCAGGCGATGATCAGAACTGCCACAGCGTTTATCAGGGCGTGGGCTAAGCGAGGTTCCGGGCCGGTTAAGCTCCAGATACCGAAAGTCACTGCTGCGACCACGACAACAGCCGGAACGAAATATCCGGCTACGACATCAGCAAGCCTCTGAATCGGGGCACGGCTGCGCTGGGCATCTGAGACCATCTGAATAATCTGAGACAAAAGAGTTTCGTCCCCTACCCGCTCAGCTTCAATGACTATTGAGCCGGTAGAGTTCAAAGTGGCGCCGATAACTTTTGCGCCGATTTCTTTGTCGACCGGGATAGGCTCGCCGCTTATCATTGATTCATCGATTGAGGTTCTTCCTTCAACCACAACTCCATCGACCGGAACTTTCTCACCCGGGCGCACCCGCAGGCGGTCCCCTCTCTGTATTTGCTCGATGGGGATATCTTCTTCGCTGCCATCGTCTCTGATTATCAGTGCGGTTTTCGGAGCCAGTCCTAAGAGAGCCCTGATAGCCGCCCCGGTTTTGCTGCGGGCTTTTAGTTCCATAACCTGTCCGAGCAGAACTAAGGTTACGATAACCGCCGCCGCCTCGAAATAAAGAGCGACCTGACCGCTGCTGTCTCTGAATGATGCCGGGAAAATGTTCGGGGCAAGCGTTCCCAGCAGACTGTACAGGTAGGCCACGGACACTCCCAGGCCAATCAGGGAAAACATATTAAGGTTCCGGCTGACAAATGACTCCCAGCCGCGCTGCAAGAGCGGCCAGCCACACCAGAGGACAGCCGGGCTGGCAAAGGCTAACTGAATCCAGGCCAGACTGCGCTTTGAAGCGATTTGCTCAAGATTGACTCCGGGGATTAGTTCCAGCATAGCGGCTGCGACTACCGGCAGAGTAAACAGAACCGCCAGCAGAAATCGGCGCTGCATATCTTTCAGCTCAGAGTTGTCTTCTTCCTCGGCAGTGATGGTTTTGAGCTCAAGCGCCATGCCGCACTTGGGACAACTTCCCGGGGAGTTCTGGAGGATTTCCGGGTGCATCGGGCAGGTATATTCAGCCGGACTCATTGAATAAAAATGGTCTCCTATAAGAGGCAGTTTAATTGACCCCGACCAGACGACTTTCACAATTGGGTAATTGAAAACTCCGAAATATTACCCATTGCAGCATCAAATCTGGCAAGGCGAGTTTGCAGTCAAATCAGTGACAGGTCAATTTTAGCACGGCCCTGGTGCAGGGCCGCCTCGGAAGATTCTGTCCACTATAAATGTCAGATCCAATATGTTCGATGGTGTGCCGTCGTTATTTATATCGGCTTCTTCGGGGCAAGAAGATTCAGCTCCGCCTCGGAAGATAAAATCGACTATATATGTCAAATCCAAAATATTGGCATTATCGCCATCACCATTAAAGTCGCCACGATTGCCAACACAGCAACTCTTGGTCCATTGCGCCAGATATGCCGAGAATTTATTACCGGCACTGGTAAAGTCACCCCCGGCTATCAGCGTGTTATCATACACAGTCAGCGCACGAACAATCTTATTCATCCCTGTTCCCAGAGACGACCAGGAGGTGCCGTCCCAGGAAGCAATATAGTCGGCAAGCACACCCCCGGCAGTTAAAAAGCCTCCCCCGGCTATAAGCTGGTTATTATAGACAGTAAGGGCTAAAACAAAGCTATTCATCGCCGTTCCCAGAGCCGACCAGGAGGTGCCGTCCCAGGAAGCAACACGTCTGGCAGCCACACCTCCTGCAGTAGTAAAAACTCCCCCGACAATCAGCTGGTTGTTATAGAGAGTTAGGGCAGTAACAGTACTATCCATCGCCGTTCCCAGAGCCGACCAGGAGGTGCCGTCCCAGGAAGCAATACGACTGGCAGACACACCCCCGGCAGTGGTAAAAAATCCCCCTGCTATCAGCTGGTTGTTATAGACAGTGAGAGCATGAACAGTAGAACTCATCCCCGCTCCCAGAGCCGACCAGGAGGTGCCGTCCCAGGAAGCAATATGGCTGGCAGACACACCCCCGGCAGTGGTAAAGTGTCCCCCTGCAATCAGCTGGTTGTTATAGACAGTGAGAGCAATAACACCAGAATTAATCCCAGTACCCAGAGCCGACCAGGATGAGCCGTCCCAGGACGCGATACGATTGGCTGTTACACCACCGGCAGCGGTAAAAATTCCCGCTGCAATCAGCTTGTTGTCATAGACAGTGAGGGCAAAAACCCAGCTATTCACTCCCCTTCTCAGAGCCGACCAGGAGGTGCCATCCCAGGACGCGATATGTTCGGCTGTCACACCACCGGCAGAAGTAAATCTTCCAGCCACAATTAGATTGCTATCAAAAACTGCTAACGCCAAAACTGTCCCGTCTACGCCCTGTAGAGACGGAGAAATACTGTTGTCCCAATAAATGTTATCGGGGTGTGATGGTGACGCCGACGAAGCCGATACTTGTACCAGCGGTTCACCTGTCTTAGGGTCAATGAGAAAGTCAAATCCGTCTAAATCAAGAGAGCCCTGATAACCACTATTTTTCACGGCTTCAATATCAATGCGACCATCCGGCGAGACGAACTCCTTGATGCTTCTCTTCTCAGCTGTTTCACCAGCATTATTCGCTGCCAGACTTGAAACTGACAGCAACAGGCTGGCGCTGAATACCAAAATTGAAAGAGTCTTCATAATATATTACCCACTTTTAGATTGCCTTGATTTGACCAATAGAAGGCTTTCTTTGGCTGCAGTCTGAATTTAATTGATCCGATCAGGATTAGCGCATTAAATCAGGAAAGCGCTATCAATCAAATATACAAGCATTGCTCATCTATTCTATAGAGATGATTATAGACTAAAATATACAAGGATTAGCGTTTCTGTCAAGAAACAAGGCGGGCAGATGGACCTTTCAACACATTTTGAAAAAGACATTAAGTGCTGGCTGGATATCTGCGGAAGTCAGCAAACGAACGAAAATTCAAAAAAAATCGACCCCAACGGGACTCGAACCCGTGTTGCCGCCGTGAAAGGGCGGAGTCCTGGGCCACTAGACGATGGGGTCAATACTCAAATTTTAAGAAGCCTATTATACCGATTTTCTTGGGGCAAAGTCAAGAAAGTTGAATCGCTATCCGTGGCCTCTGTAAGAAATAATAATACTGCCAACCCAAGAAAGTTCCGGCTAATGCGATTCCTGTTAAAGTTGACTGCAAATCATAATTGAAGTTGCTTGCTTCAATGTTTGGCGGCACTAAAAAACTCTGGCTGGTGGCCTTATTTTCTATCGTTCTGATAGTACTGGTAAATCTGGCCTGGTGGGTTTTCTACGATAAAACCGAGGCCATTCTTGATGGCCAGCTGGGACGGCGGCTGGCGCTGGTAGCTAATACCGGAGCTATGAGAATTACGGCCACGGATATTGAAGCTCTGATGTCGGCTGATTTTGAGGCTTTTGTAAAAATATCAGACATCTTAGAAGATATCCGGCTGCTCGATTCTCTCTCGGAAGTCTTTATTCTTGATGAAAACTACTATTACCTGGCCACAACTTCCTATGAATCCGACACTACTTATCTGCTGGCTCCCCTAAACAGTCGCTACATAGATTCGTTTTTTTACAGTTCTGCAGAAAACGCTCTGGTAACAGAATCTTACCAAACCGGTTCGATTTATCTCAAATCGGCCTTTGTGCCGCTGGTTGATTCACTGGGGCTGGTGGTGGCAGTCTTAGGCGTCGAAGCTCCCGTTGATTTTTTTGAATCACTGATAGAGCTAAAAAACAATCTTTATTTTTCGAGCCTTCTTTCGGTTCTGGCCGGTCTTATTTTCGGCATAATTTTTCTGCTGGTACAGCGCTCTCTCAATCAGGCCGAAGCCCGCCTGGTGCTCAGCGAAACGCACTCCCACTTAGGCCGCATGGTGGCGGTCATATCCCATGAAATAAAAAACCCGCTGATGATAATCCGCGGTTCGGCCGAGCGTCTCAAGCGCTTTCTGGCCAAAGAAAACAAGTATCCCGAAGAATCAGATTTTGTAATCGAAGAAGTTGACCGTTTAAATCAGATTGTTACCGGCTACTTAAGCTTTGCCCGCGGGACTACCGGCGGGATTCTGGCAGCCAGTCAGAGCGAGCCGGTTAAAGTGGCTGAATTTATAGCCAAAATGAAAGCTGACTTAGAGCAAAAATATGCTGACCAAAAAATCGAATGGGTTAATGATAATTCTCCCCCCGGTCTGGTTATCAATAGCTATCCCCGGGTACTGCGTCAGATTCTATTGAACTTACTGATAAACGGAGCCGAAGCCTGCCTGTCTGTCGAAAAGCCGCTAAAACTGGGGCTTTCGATATTAGAGCAGGCTGAATTTATCGAGTTAAGAGTGCTGGATTTTGGTCCGGGCATTCGTAAAAAAGAAATCAAAAAGCTGTTTGAGCCCTTTTATACTACCCGGCAGCAAGGCTCCGGTCTGGGCTTATATCTGACTCTAAAAATAGTTGAAGAATTAAGAGGCCGTATAGATATTCAAAGCGAGCCCGGTGAAAAAACAGAATTTATAATCTATTTGCCCAAGGAACCGAATAAGTAAATATGGCACACATTCTTGTTGTAGATGACGAACCAAAAATATCCTCGATGGTCTGCGGAGTTATGGAAGACCTGGGGCACGAGGTGCAGACTACGGTTAACCCCGCCGAGGCGATTAAGCTTTTAGACAAGCATTCGTTTGACCTGGTGGTAACCGATATTTCGATGCCGGAAATTTCAGGCATGGAGATTCTCAAAAAAGCGCTGGAAAAAGAGGGTACTCAGGTAATTATGATGACTGCCTATGGCTCTGTTGAAAATGCGGTGGAGGCCATGAGAATTGGCGCCGTAGATTACATCGAAAAGCCGTTTAGTTTTGAGGTCTTAGAAGTCAGAATTCAGAAGGTTTTAAAGCAGCAAAAGCAAAAGTCGCTGGCCGAGCACTATAAGAAAGTCGCCGCAGCTCAGTCGGAAGGTGAGTTTATTGGAAATTCTAAAGTAGCAGAAGAGATCAAAGGCCTGCTTAGAAAAGTAGCCGTCACCAATGCTACTGTTTTGCTGACCGGCCGCTCCGGAACCGGCAAGGAAGTGGCGGCCCAGATGATTCACCAGCTGTCACCCCGTCAAGCCAACCCGTTTATAGCTGTCAACTGTGCGGCCCTGCCCGACAATCTATTAGAATCTGAACTATTCGGACATGAAAAAGGAGCTTTTACCGGCGCCGATGCCCGTAAACGAGGCCGCTTTGAACTGGCCGACAGCGGCACTTTGTTCTTAGATGAAATAGGTGATATGACTACGGCTCTGCAAGCCAAACTTCTGCGAGTTTTAGAAGAAAGAAAACTGGTCAGAGTCGGCGGTGTCGACCAGGTCGAGATTGATGTCAGAGTCATAGCAGCCACTAATTGTGATCTGAAAAAAGAAATAGAAAATGGAAAATTCCGCGAAGATTTATTTTTCAGGCTCAATGTCTTTCCTATCAATATGCCTAATCTCTCCGAGCGAAGCGAGGACGTCATTCCTCTGGCGCATTACTTCTTGAAGAGGCAAAATTATCCCCACCTGGAACTGGACCCCAAAGTAAGCCAGCTGCTCGAAATATATGACTGGCCGGGCAATATCAGAGAGCTGCGAAATGTGCTCGAAAGAGCGGTTATTCTCTCTGGCGGAGAGCCTCTCAGTACGGCTGACTTTTCTCTGGAAATTGACAACGAGCCGATAATAGATTCCGGCAGCGCCAGTCCGGCCGCTAAAGAGGGCCTTGAGATGGCCGAAAAACAGATGATTCTTGAGGCCATCGAACGCACCAGCGGCAATAAAACCGAAGCGGCCAAGATGCTGAAAATTACCCGACGGCGTCTCTACAGTCGAATGAAAGTTCACGGGATTAGTCCCTGATGGTTCGTCAAAATTTAAGAAGCGTACCTGACGGTACAACCCGGCCAGGCAGCAGCACTTGAGGGAACAGTGTAATCTATTGTGTTCTATTTGGTTAAAAGAACAGAGGCAGTGCTGGCACCAGCTTTGCGATACTAATCTCCGGATATTAAAACTGGAGTAAAATAATGAAAAAGAAAATGCTCAAAAGTCTCTTAATTGTCATAGCGGCAGCGCTGCTGGCCCCGATATCATCGGCCCAAATAACCGGTGATTTAATTGAAAACCTCAGAACCGAACTGGAGAGAACAAACCATATTCTGGAGAGAGTCAGAGAAGTCGTCAGAACCGCCAGCTCTCCCCCGGCCGCTTTAGCGCTGGAGCAGGCTGTTCGTCTGCAAAGGCAGGCCTGGGAAAATTTTGGAACGGGGACGCTGGAAGGTTACAAGTTTGCCTCTAAGCTTACTCAGGCAGCCCGCGAGCAGGCCCACAAGGCTCTGAGCATTGCCCGCCTTTCGGAGCAGGGTGAAGAAACAGTTCTTCGCAAATTAGAACGAATCAAAGAACTCTTAAGCCGGGCTCACGAATCTCTGGGCGGTTCTGCAGATGAATCGCTAAAAGCCTTATTCGGCTCGGCCAGAAGACAGCTCAGGCAGGCCTGGGAGTTTTACCGTGCCAGAGAGTACAGGCCGGCATTGAAACTGGCCAACCAGGTAGAAAAGACAGTGAGACGACTGCTGAAAATAATAAACCGCCATCACAACCGCCAGGCCAATTTTGAGCGCCGGGTCGAAACAGTCAGAGAACTCTTAAGCCGGGTCAGAGAAAGAGTGGCCGCCTGTAAATCAGAAGCGGCCGAGAGAATTTTCAAGCAGGCCGAAGAAAGCTTTCATAAGGCACTTGAACTGGCAGAAAATGGAAGTCTCGAACAGGCTGTTGATCAGCTGCAGAGGGCTCGCAGAATTGCCCGGAAAGCTGCCGAGATGTGCGGCCAGGCTGATAATATCTCCGGCAGGCTGGAAAGCCTGAAAGCTGAAGCTGACCGCATAAAGGAAGAATTGCCTGTTAATGATGAGACCGCTGCCCGCTTGATCGGTCAGGTTTACGGCCAGCTTGAAAATGCCCGAGAATTTATATCAAGACAGGATAGTGAGGCTGCTGCGGCAGCTCTGAAAGCGGCTCAGTTAACACTCAGACAACTCAAAAGGCATCTGGACCGCAGCGGTCTTTAGCAGGCGTTCTGGCGCAGGGTTCAGGGTTAGAAGTGAAATTGAGGAGAATTCAGGCAGCTGCTATTTGTCTGCTAGCAGCTGCAATTTGTCAAAACTCTGAAGCCTCAAACTTTGAAATAAAAACGTCCTTAGGCTACGATTTCATCTCACAGGAGTATTTCCTGGATTCGGTTACTACTGACAGCTCACTTTCATTGTGGCAGCTCAAAACTGATTATCTTGATGAACTAAGGGGCCGGCTCTCTTTTCGTTATTGGTCCGGAGAACAGAGGGAGCTCGAACTTCAGTCAAGCTACGAGCAGTCAAACGAACTCTTTAGAATAAGACTTCTGGCTGATTGGAGGCCAAAGCTGGGTAACAACAAATTGGGGATAATAACTGAACTGGAACGGCGGGACCGCTATAAAGGAGTTTCTCAGTTCGGTGATTCTTACTTGTTTGGCTACACCAAGGCTTTCATAAAAATTCCGGTTTCAGCCAGGCTGACTTCAAAAATTCAGTTTATGAGCGAATTTGTGCGCTTTGATACAACCTCTGAATTCAGTTTTGACTACTATAGATTTGGGCCCAAAATCGGCCTGACCAAATCTTTTGAAAGCTTTTCGTTTTTAGACGTCAATCTGTTTCTGGTAGCCCGGCAGGTGCCGGACTCAGCTGAGCTTGATTATCTGAATTTTGGGCTGGACGGCTCTTTCTTTGGACTTATGGCTGGCGGCGATATTGACCTCTACGCCAGATTTGAGCGCAAGGACTACAGCCGGGCTGACAATCAAGATGACCATTTTAGATTCGATTTTGACGGCAGAGGGAAAATCAATTTAAGGGGCAGTTCAATTATGCGAATCGAGCTCCGCTCAGATTTCATTTTCTACAGCCCCGATGACCAGGTCAATTTTGACTACAGCCGGCATCTTTTGGCCGTACTGGCCGGCTACGAAAAGAATGGCTGGGGGGTCGCCCTTGGACCGGAATTCGGACTTCTGCTGGAGCAGGCAGGCGACCTGAATGCCGTTGAAAATTACTTCGAAATTGGCGGCAAAATTGACCTGGAATTGCTTCGGGCCGGTCGATTTTTCGGAAGTCTGGAGTCGACTCTGGGCTACCGAAATCTCAAAATTGAGGATCAATTACAGACCAATTTCGTTTACGAGAGAATTAATACGATAGGCAATTTTCAGCTGGGCGGCGGGCTGAGCCTGAACTGGCTCTTTTCAGCTGAATGGGAATGGCATGAATTGAGACAGGAAAACTCCCAGATTTTTCTGTTGTCCTCGAGTTTCAGCTACTCACTTTGAGTCAGTTTTAGCCTCCCAAATAAGCGATATCAGTCCGGGACGGACTTGGTTTCCTGCTTGGAAATCTACGATTTTACAAGTCAGGACGAGTCGAAATACAGAGCTTATTTGATAAATTTTTCACAAGGTATCTTTTGGGAAGGCTTCTTTTTTTAACTATCTCAAGCAGCTGCCTGCCAGATGCTAAGATACTCATACCTCCGATAAGGCGAACAATCAATCTTACAATATGTGATAAAATTCACAAGTAAAGGGTTTTGAGTGGCACCAAATATCAACCGATAATGATTCTTAAGGCTCAGCCAGGCAGTCATAAACTGTCGCTGCCCGCAATTGTCCTGGGGGGCAGCTTGAGCATATTGAGCAAAGTGAGCACGACCCGGAGAGCTGATCTCCGCCTTGAGCTTCTGTCGGGCGCTTGAAATTGGCCGGTTAAAAGCCAGCCATTTGAACTGCCCTGCAATCGATATTTTGACTTAAATCTGCTTCGTGCAGAGATTGACAGTTGAAGTCAAAATCTGGCTTAAAACCTGATCTTGCTACTACCTTTTATAGTATTTAAAGTTTTTCAAAAAAAAGCTTGACATAATCAGTCTTTATTGTATTTTAGCGCTGTCTAGGGAAATAGTTGTGTAGAAAACGCTTCTGTTTTGAGACCGTCGCACCTTTTGTAACCCTTTATTTACTAAAGTGTTACAACATTCAAAAGCTTCTTTTTGGTTTTCATATAGAGATGATAAGACCCCGGGTATTTTTATATCCTTTATGTCTTTAACTCTCAAAAAGATTCTTCTAAAGTCCAGTTTTGATAACAGCAGTTGATTCAGACTGATCTTTGAATTGGTTTGAATTTTAGCAGTTGTTAATTCGGAGCTGGTGGATCTCGATAGTCAGTTTACCTGATTGTAAACTGTAATCGAGACCTTAACGGGTAGCTGTCACTTAATATTATTTTTTGACTGTTACCTGAAATAATAAGACCTTTAGGTTTTAAAGGAGCATTCTAATGATGCACAAAAGAACAGTATATTCTTTGTTGCTGACCTCCTTTATACTGGTGTTTGCATTTTCATCAGCCTTGGCTCAGACTGTTACTTTTGAGTCGAAGAACGCAAATCGTTGTGAAGCAGGAGTACTGAATATTACAGTAGATCCTGGTAGCTCGGATTTGAATGCAATTGAGATTGTTTTCGAAGTTAGCTCTGCCTCTGGTGGTGCTGATTTTGATAATTTCAATGTAGTCTTCGATGCAGGTCTGGCTAGTCTCAATAACCGTATTATTGACGTTTCACAGTATCCTCTGGTGCGTATTGCGGCTCTTGCGACTACCCCTGGTGACCCCTGTCTTTCAGGTGTGACGGTAGTAGCTCAAGTGGAGTTCTTGACAAATGACGTATGTTCAGGTGAAATCACTCTGGACGGAGCAGTATATACAAGCCCAACGAATCCGTTGATTGTAGCTTCGACCCAGTTTGTAGACTGCGCTACCAATGCTTTAATTGCAGCAGCAGTAGTAGCCGGAACAATTACGGTGGTCAATGAGTCCCCTACTATCGACGCCATAGCTAATGCTAGTCTGTCCTGGACTGCGTCCTATTCAGATGTAGCAACAGCTGACGACGCTGATTTGGCCAATGGTTGTGAAAAGCTAACGTTCAGCAAACTGGTTGGTCCGTCTGGTCTGTCAGTAAATCCTGCAACAGGTGCCTTGAGCTGGAGTCCTTCCGGCGCAGACATCGGTATTAATGCAGTGACAATCCAGATAGCGGATTCTTGCGGTGCTACCGCAAGTACCAGTTATGAAATCTGTGTAACTAACGAAGCGCCTGTAATTGCTTCATGCTCGACTCCCGACCGTACTTGTTGGGGAGCTGAACTAACAGGCAGCGTAGATGCTTCCGATCCCGATGGCGGACCGGCAGCTTTATCCTATTCTGTGGCCAGTTTTGATGGTCCGGGAACAGTAAACGTTAGTCCGAGCACAGGCGACTGGAGTTGGCAGACAGACGAGCAGAACAGCTATATTGGCACATTTACACTGTGTATTGCAGTTACAGATGGCGCTAATATTTCGGATCCTTCCTGCAGTCCGTCCAATGCAGCCACTTGCTGTGTGGAGATTGAAGTCATTCCTACCTTCCGGGTATCTATCGAAAAAACCGAAAGAACACCTTTTGGTTCGATGGAAAATGTCAGTATCACACTTGACAATAGTACTGACCCTGGTAACCCAATGGGCGGTTTTGACCTCTTGATTCAGTATGATGCCTCAGTTTTGTCCTTTAACTCAGCTGCAATCGGCGCCTTGATTGAAGCCGATGGCTGGGAATATTTTAGATATCGTCATGGTGAAGCCGGTAACTGCGGCTCGGGCGCCTGCCCGTCAGGTATAGTTCGGATAGTAGCTATTGCCGAGACCAATAATGGCGAAAATCATCCTGCCGGCTTTGGTGAAACCCCGGCAGCCAGCAGCGAACTTACCGTATTGTCATTCTTAGTCACTGGCAACATTACATTTGAGTGTCAGTACGTACCAATCCGGTTCCGCTGGTATGATTGCGGAGACAATGCCATTTCATCCAAGAGTGGTGACACTCTGTTTATTTCGCGAAATGTCTACGACTTCGAGCTCATTGGCAACATAGCCGATCCGAGCGCTTCCTTCCCGACTGCACAGGGCGCCAACTCAAGCTGCGATGTGGCTGTTGATGACGGAAAACCGGATCTTGAGCGCTGTATAGACTTCTGGAACGGTGGAATTACCATCGTTTGCCTAGACGAAATTGACGATCGTGGCGATATCAACCT
Organism: Candidatus Zixiibacteriota bacterium; assembly: GCA_022564135.1. GTDB lineage: Bacteria > Zixibacteria > MSB-5A5 > GN15 > FEB-12 > JACZWU01. Next base: position 6,251 of record JADFLZ010000012.1, on the reverse strand, counting down.
CAATAGTATTCCTAATGAGGTTGCTGACGCTGTTCTGTTCACCAACTATTTCATCTATGGTATTTCCGTATTTACCGTTAACGTTCAGGGACAGATTGCTGCCACAGACGTCAATGCCGATGGCTTGGCCCTGTCGGTTGCTGATTTGGTATACCTGATTCGTATCGTTATTGGCGATGCTGTGCCATATGCCAAAATCACTCCGCTGGCGGTTCGTTATACCCATGATAATCAGGGTGTAATGTCGGTTAAGGACGATGTCCAGATCGGCGCTGTTCACTTAGTGATTTCTGGCAAAGTAGAGCCGATTCTATTGGCTGACGAGATGGAAATAAAGTATGCCTTTGATGGCACCAATACCAGAGTTCTGGTCTGGTCCATTGATGGCGACAGTTTCACCGGCGACTTCCTGAATGTTACTGGTGATGTAGTTTCACTCGAAATGGCGACTTACGAAGGTCAGCCGGTCAGCCTTGAGGTTCTGCCGACAGAGTACGCTCTTAATCAGAACTATCCTAACCCGTTCAACCCGAGCACAGTCATCAGCTTTAGCCTGCCGACTCAGAGCGACTACACCCTGACTATTTTCAATGTAAATGGTCAGAAAGTAGCAGCCTTTGACGGTTCAGCCGAAGCCGGTCAGCACGAAGTTGTCTGGGAGGCTGGTACAGTTCACGCTAGTGGTATCTATTTCTATAGACTGGTAGCCGAAAACGGTACTGATCGCTATGTCGATACAAAGAAAATGGTCTTGCTGAAATAAGTATTTTCTAAGAAAGTACTTCGGTAATAAATCTAAAAAGATTTTTTACCTCAGCATATTCCATATAAGTTCTCCCTCTGACTCTGATTTTATCGGGGTCGGGGGGAGTTTTTTTTGGCTAAAAAGCTGTTTGCTTTGGGAGGTGCTCAGTCGGATTGGTGACTTAGCTCAGTAATTTGCTCGAAACTTTGCTTATTCTATTTAACCCTGAATCATCAGTTTTCTTAAGTCCCAGCGCTTGTTCAATGAGGTCTTCCAGATTAGAGATACGAAATGGCTTAGTGAGAATACCTTCGGCATTGGCCAGGCGAACTAAATCCAATCTCGGCTGACCGGTTATAAATATTACCGGCAGGCCGGGATAGTTTTCTCTGATTCGGCTAAGCAGAGACAGGCCGTCCATTTCGGGCATTTTGATGTCACTTATGATAAGGTGAAATTTTGATTCTGCCAGTTTTGCCAGAGCTTCCTGGCCGCTGCTGGCATCTTCGGCGGTATAGCCTATAGTTTCCAGCGTATCGGTCAGGAGACCAAGCAGGCGGCTGTCATCGTCGACAACAAGAATTCTGGCTGCGGACTTATTCATATCATTTTTTTAGGACCTGATAATTTTCAGGAGCAACTCTTTTTTCTTTTCAAGAATCTCTTTTGTATTGGCTTCAATATTGAGCCTAAGTAATGGTTCGGTATTTGAGCCCCTTAAGTTAAACCAAAAATCATCAAATTTTATGGTGAGGCCATCTTCAAAGTCTATAATCCCATCAGAGAAGGCTTGTTTTACCTGTGTTATTTTGCCCTCGATTGAATCTACCCGGCTGTTTATTTCTCCGGACTGGAAATATGGATTCATCTCCGAAATGAGTTCGTCGAGGGGCCTGTTTTCTACCGACAGCAGCTCTAAGCAGACCAAGAAGGCAATCAGGCCGGAGTCCGCAAACCAGTTATCGCGGAAATAAAAATGGCCGGAATGCTCACCGCCAAAAATAGCGTTATGCTCTTTCATCAGCGGTTTTATAAAGGCATGCCCGACTCTGGTGCGGATCGGTTTGCCGCCCAATTTTTGTATGATTTCCGGTACTGCTTTAGAGCAGATAAGATTGTAAAGTATCGTTTCTCCGGGGTGTTTACTTAACAGCGACTTAGCCGCCAGGGCTATGACCATATCTCCGGTTATCTGGTGTCCCAGCTTGTCTACCAGAAACATGCGGTCGGCATCGCCGTCAAAGGCAGCTCCAAAATCAGCCTTTTCTTCGGCCACAGCTTTTTGCAAGTCGACTAAGTTTTCCGGTTCCAAAGGAGATGCCGGGTGATTGGGGAAATTGCCGTCGAGTTCAAAATATAGCCGGGTAACTTCAAGCGGCAGCTTTTCCAAAACTGGCGGAAGGGTCAGGCCGGCCATGCCGTTGCCGGCATCAATAACTATCTTAAACGGCTTTATTTTGGTAATATCTATAAACGAGAGGCAATGGCTGATGTATTCGCTTAGAATCTCTCGCTTGGTAGTAATACCTCTGTTTTGGGCAAGTGGCAATTTGTCCTGCAAAATCATATCGAGCATTTGCCGCAGGTCCTGGTCGCCAGAGAGAGGCTCGGCATTTTTGCGGCAGATTTTGAGGCCGTTATATTCTTTGGGGTTGTGGCTGGCCGTAATCATAACGCCGCCATCGTACTGGTATTTGCCCACCGCAAAGTAAAGGGCGTCGGTTGAGGTCAGGCCGATATCGATTACGTTGGTGCCGCCGTCGTTTAGTCCTCTGGCCAGATGCTCAAATATCTCATCCGATGAGAGCCGCATATCTCTGCCGACAGCTATAGTTTCTGCTTTTAGATACAGGGACAGAGCTAGTCCGATGGAGTAGGCGTAAGCGGGTTTGAAGGTGTCTGGCACAGTGCCCCTGATGTCATAGGCTTTGAAGATAATCGGGTCAATTTGCATCTGAGGCATTAGCTCCTTATTCTGTTTAAATAGTATCGGCTGGTATAAGTATTACTAATAAAATAGATGGTATCGAGTGGCCGGTCAACTTTATAAGAGGAAAGTCTGAAGTTTCGAGAGCAAACCTGGTCTTGGAAACTGTCACTTAGCGTTAAAAAGCCGGAAGGCAGAGAAACTCGCTAAGCGGGCTTGCGTTTTGGGTGGATTTGATTATAATCTGATTTTGATTTTGGTCGACTATGGTATTGCTAACTCTTGGTCAATTTGGTCAAATGTCGGTATGGAAATAGTGAATACCCCGGTGGTTTTGATAAGTGATTGATGGGCGGTTAGCTCAGCTGGTTAGAGCACCTGCCTTACACGCAGGGGGTCACTGGTTCGAATCCAGTACCGCCCATATTGAGTTTGGCCGGGCTTACCAGTAGTAGCGGCTGGACAAACAGAAAGTTGCCAGAATCGGTAGTCGGCTTGAGCAGAGCTGACGATAGAGATATGTAAGTAATTTGTTCGGGGTCGTAGTTCAGTTGGTTAGAACGCCTGCCTGTCACGCAGGAGGTCGCGAGTTCGAGTCTCGTCGACCCCGCCATTTAAATTCACAGATAATTTTATTTGTTTTCTTCTATGATAGAAACCCACCGCACCGGCTCAGCGGGGATGGGCTACCCGGCCAGTTGTCTGATGGTGTGTTTTTTGCCCCTGGCAAGGATATCTGTTATATTAAAATATCAGAGCGTGGTTTTGGTCTGAGATAAATCTAAAAGAGACCGACCATCGCCGGCTCAGGTAAAATTTGAACAAGGAGAAACTGGTATGGGTGACAAAGGAAGTAAAGACAAGGGTAAAAGGGAAAAAAGAAAAGAAGCAAAAAAATCTCCCAAGGAAAAACGGAAAGAAAAGATTGAAAAGAAACAACAGAAGGGCAGCTGATAAATAGGTATAGATCCTGGCCCCTTGATTTTCGCAATTAGATTTCACAAGATTAGACTATCTTTTGCATCAGGTTAGCTATACTCTAGTCCGATGGTAAGAGAATCACATTCTAGCGGGTTTGGCGGCCTGGGTATCGCTCCGGGACTGCTTTCGGCCATCGCCCGCCTTAAATTCACAGAACCAACCCCTATTCAGAGCCGCTCGATTCCGGTCGGACTTGAAGGCAAGGACCTTATAGCGATTGCCCAGACCGGTACCGGCAAAACACTCGCTTTTGGCATTCCCATGATTCAGCGATTAGCTCAGTTGGATGGTCAGGGGTTGGTGCTTTTGCCGACGCGTGAACTGGCCATACAGGTCAGCGAATCGCTTTATGCGGTGGGCCGGTCGGTTGGTTTCAGTTCAGCGGTGGTCATTGGCGGAGCGCCAGAGGGACCGCAGAAGCAGGCTTTGAAGAAAAAGCCAAGTGTAATTATAGCCACTCCCGGGCGTCTGGTGGATTTTCTGGAACAGCGGGCGGTGAATTTGTCGGCAGTTAAAATTCTTGTCTTAGACGAGGCCGACCGCATGCTTGATATGGGCTTTGCTCCGCAACTCAACAAGATTTTAAAAGCGATTCACAAAGAACGGCAGACGATGTTGTTTTCGGCCACCATGCCGCAGGAGATTCTGGAACTTGCCCACCGGCATATGAAGCTGCCGATGAATATTGAAATAGCTCCGTCGGGAACAGCTGCTGATAAAGTTGTGCAGGAAGTGTTTTTCATCAAGAAAGAATCAAAGACCCGGCTTCTTGATGTTCTGCTTGCCGAATACCACGGATCGGTGCTGGTTTTTACCCGCACCAAATACGGGGCTCGAAAACTAAATCGCAATGTTCGCGACATGGGGCATTCGGCGGCAGAAATTCATTCTAACCGCAGCCTGCCGCAGCGCCGTGACGCACTCGAAGGATTTAAGTCCGGCAAGTACCGGGTTCTGATTGCCACCGACATTGCAGCACGGGGCATAGATGTAGCTGGCATTGAGTTAGTTGTAAATTACGATCTGCCCAGCACTTCTGGTGATTATGTGCACCGCATCGGCCGGACTGCCCGGGCCGGTTTGGCCGGTCGGGCGATTTCTTTTGCTACCTTTGAACAGAAAAAAGATATCAAGAATATAGAGCGGTTGATAAAAACCGGGCTGGCTATCAAGCAGGTGCCGTCGTTGCCATCTAAAACAACTCCAAATCGCAGGCCAGCACCTGCACCAAAACCAGCTCCTGCCGCAAAGCCAGGGCGAACCAAAAATACACCAAAACCATTTGGCCGTTCTAAAAAGAAGAAAAAGAATCCGAACAAAGGCAAACGTCGCCGTCCGACAGGCAGCCAGGGGGCGTCAAGGCAGAGCTAAGTGAAGCTGCCGCGTTTCTCAGCCCTTAGCTTAAAATTACCGACACCAGATATATAACGTAATACGTCGCAGGTTTTGAATTAGATGCGCTTCCTATAGATGCCATGTTGAGTTTTCTATATATCTACTTGTGAAAATCGATTTGCAGAGCGCGCTTGATTTCTGTTATAAATCAGTTTGTGCTGTCCCTTGAAAGAAACAAGACGTACTCTGCCAGTTTTTCTATTTCTGTTGTGGTAAGGGTTCTGCCATAAGGGGGCATCATGGCTGACAAATCAACGGCTCTGCCACCGTCTGTAATTACTTTAACTACGTAGGCGCTGTCAGCTTTATTTAGAAAGGTAGAGTCTGTGAAATCTCTTGGTTTAGGATCCAGATTGTAGGCATTAAAACCGTCACCTTTACCTGTTGCGCCATGACAGACTGAGCAATAGTGCAGGTACATACGTTTTGAATCCTCAACTGTTACGTCTGTTACTCGGAAAAATTCTCTGGCTGCCTCTAAAGCCAAGTCTTCCTGCTCGGGGCTGTCATTCTGACAACTAAGCGCAATAATTACTATTGCCAGGGCCAATATTATCAGAGGGGTAAATAATTTCATCGTGGCTCCGCTTGCTTCCTTATCAAAAAGGCAGTCAGTTGCTTGGCTTCTTTTTCACTAAAGCCATAATTGGGATGAATCGTACGCGGCTGATATTTCTGGGGATTTCGCAGCCATTTATAGACCCAGCCGGTTTCCAGTCTTTGGGCGAGATTGTCAAGCGATGGCCCGACGTAGCCACCCTTACCATCAACAATATGGCAGCTGACGCATTTCTGCTGCTCAAAAAGATTCCTGCCTTGATTTACATCTTCAATCGTAAATTCATGTTCGAGAAATTTTGGTATCTCTTTACTTACATAGACCTCTTTTAAGTATTTTGCTATTTCTACCGCATCTTGTTCAATCATTCTGAAACGTGGCATTCTGGCCGTCACAATTGGTCTAACAGCGTACGGTTTAAGTAAATAATTTTTCAGCCACTCATATTTGACTCTGCTGCCGACATTAGTCAATGAAACAGTAGAAATCGTTCCTCCGTATTTTTCGACAGTGTGACAACTGATACAGCTAAATCGTTCGAAAAGCTCTCCAAACTTGCCCGGAGGTTTAGTGTAAGGCGAACTTTCGAGCTCGTGGACTAAATATTCAGCTGGGTACTCACCTTCTTTGTTACCCAAGAGAGC
>JADFLZ010000208.1 GCA_022564135.1 Candidatus Zixiibacteriota bacterium | reverse complement strand
AAGTTCTCTACTCCTTTTCAAAAGCTTATGCGGTATAGGTGAAGTCGAAAAAAGCCGAGAGTTCTTACATGAATCATTTCAAAGACATGATGGCCCCACCGAAAAAGAGGCCAGACTTGACCCTCATTTCAGGACAATACTGGACTAACAAGTTTGCAAAAAACCTATCAAAGTCAACAACTTAAGCCTTGACAATTCTATCTTAGTTTGTAAATTTATAACTGAGTCCAGTCGCCGAGCAAGAGCCAATATAAATGTACAAACTTTTACCGTTTATGCTATTATTCTGATTTTCAGGGGCAAACTATGAAGAGATTTTTATTTGTTATTTTGCTAATTTCTCTTATTCAGATTCTTCCTTCAAGCACAGCAGCTCAAAGCGGGGTCTTTCTTGACCATGTTGATAATGAACCGACATCAGGAGTTATCGGCACTCAGGTACCAATCAACTTTTATCTGAGACTTACAAATAATACAGGTGATACTGTCCGGTCGCTTACAAATGGATTCAGGATATACTCTACTTCAGGTGTCAATTGGGATACTACAACTGCCACTATAACTACGGCGGTTACCGACTTGATTGATAATCCACAGATAGTTGACAATTTAGGAAGCGTTGACGGAACTGGTGCGGATACTATCGGTCTGGGAGGATTCGCTATTTCCAAGACCGGGTTGCTGGATGGGTTTGACGAAATCGGCTTTATTTTAACGATTGGTCCAATAGACAACCAATATCATGGCGACCAAATCTGCATTGATTCCAGTTTTTTCAGAGAGGCCGGTGAATGGTTGTGGGCGGGACCCGGAGGAATTCAACTGGAATGTAATTGGGATGGTCCCCATTGCTTTGTTATTGATTCTACTTACAAAGATACTGACGGTGATGGTCTCTTAGATGTAGTTGATAACTGTCCCCTTATTGCAAACCCCCTGCAGGAAGACCTCGACGGTGACGGAGCTGGAGATTCATGCGACAATTGCTTAAATATTGCAAATCCTGCCCAGGATGACAGCGACGGAGACGGAGTTGGTGATGCCTGTGACATTTGCCCCGGCTTTGATGATAATCTTGATGCCGACGGTGACGGCGTTCCTGATGGCTGTGACCTCTGTCCCGGATTCGATGATAACTTAGATAATGATGGTGACGGCGTTCCAGATAGTTGCGACATCTGCCCCGGCTTTGATGATACCTTAGACAATGATAATGACGGCGTTCCTGATAGCTGTGATATTTGCCACGGGTTCGATGATAATCTCGATTCCGACGGAGACAGTATACCGGATGGCTGCGACGGCTGCCCTGATAATTACAATCCCAATCAATTGGATGGAGATAGCGACGGAGTTCAGGACTCCTGTGACAACTGTTTAAATATCGCCAATCCGGCACAGGAAGACATAGATAATGACAACATTGGTGATGCTTGTGACGACTGTATTGATACCGATGGTGACGGATTCGGCAACCCCGGCTTTGGTAATACCTGCGCCGATGACAACTGCCCGGATATTTTCAATCCCGGCCAGGAAGATCTTGACCTTGACGGCATCGGCGACGTCTGCGACTCAGTAACAGACCTGGGCTTTACCGAATCGCAAGGAGACTCAGCCGATGTCTTTGCGATGGTAACATTTGATATTAATCGCGACAATTTTGCGGATATTGTATATATAGGAGGGCCAGGCGATCCGGGTCTGTTTATCACTCATTCGGTTGATGAGACTAGTTTTGATAATTCGATTAAATGCTTTAATATTTTTGACGCGGATTTGGAAATTGGTTTCGTAAATCAGGATTCACTACCGGACATTTTAGCGGCAACAACAGATACAATATATGTATTTCTTAACAACGGTACTAATGATTGCTCGATGTGGCCTGTTATAGAGATTCCGATTCCGTCTGCAATCAGACTGAGCTCTACTGCACATGACATTCCTTCAATAGCATCCGGTTATTTTAACGATGACATATTTCTGGATTTTGTTGTCGCACCTAATACTATTATTTTCGGTGATGGTACCGGAGGAGCAACATCAACTGCCACTATTCCGACGATCATCACCAGCGTCATTAAAGGCGACTTTAACAATGACGGTTATGAAGATTTACTGACTGTGGAAAACGATTCAGCTGTTCTTCTCCTCAATGATGTCGCCGGAACCGGAAATTACACAGCTTCTTCAGCGGTCTTTACCGGCACACCAGTAGTTACATCTCCAATAGATAACGCCGTAGCGGATCTTGACCGCGACTGCAACCTTGACTTTGTGGTCATTACCCCTGATGTAAATTCTTCGGGACTGAGTGTCATGACTTTTGGCTATGGTGACGGCACCGGTGGCTTTAGCCAGGTCGACACGATAATGATTGACGGCATCGTTTCTGATATTCTGGTGACCGACATTGACAGAGATAACAATCTCGACATACTGGCCAGTAACGGCACTCAGCAGCGTGTAGAAATTTATCGCGGCAACGGCGACCGCACCTTTCAGGCGCCCGAGTTTTTCAGTACTGCTTCTGCGGGTTCAGCATTTTCTCTGGCTACGGCTGATTTTGACAGAGACGGCCAGCCTGATTTCTTGTCTGGAAGCGCAGACAGCGGTAATCTTCTGGTTACAACCAGCAGTTTGGCCGATGTTGATGTATTACCCCAGGAGCTGGTAGTAACCGGTTTTACCAATGTCACTATGCAAGTAACTAATCCGCTGGGGTTTTCTACCTCTGAAAACATTCAGACAGTCGCGGGGGCTGATATCTGGAGGTTGGACGTCAACGGAGACAACACGCTTGATGAACAAATTGTAGATTACAATCTGATAGATGGTAATTATGTTTTGACTTTTTACTTAAGACCGGAGTTTGTCGCTGCCAAGAGCAGAGTCACCAGTAGATTGTCCGCCTCGGTGCGTATAAACGGCAGTCAGGAAGCTACTTTATTTGAAGATTTCAGTTTTAGTACTTCTAAGAACTTCGAAAATTCTTCTGCCATATCTTGTTACACCGACAGTCTTGTTTTTGTAATAAATCCTCTGATAGTAGACGATACCTCAACATTACTGCCAAAATATGGTATAAAGACTGAAAGTTCGCTGCCAAGTTTTGACTGGAAGATGCTTAATCTAAATGATAACGCATTTGGAACAATCTATCACTTCCAACTTGATACGCTTCTTGATTTCGCTCCTCCGATTTTTGAAGATTCCACTCTTTCAAGTAACAAGCTTTGCAATGGTGAATTAAGAGGGCTGCTTGACACTAATTCGATTTACTACTGGAGAGTTCGTGCAGATGATGGATTTGGATGGTCGGAATTTTCCAATGCTTTGGTGGCCTATATTGGTGATGGCTCTCCCTGTTGCGTAGGCAGGCGCGGTGATATGAACGGAGACGACACAAATGACCCCAATATTCTTGACCTTACTTATTTGGTTGACTTCATCTTCCGCGGTGGTGTGGCAACTGCTTGCTTTGAAGAAGGTGATGCTAACGGCGACTGTAGTTCTAATAACATAATAGATTTAACATTCCTGGTTGACTTCATTTTCCGTGGCGGCCCTTCGCCGGGTCCTTGCCCGTAGATTCCAGAAATATTTATTACATAGAGCCTTGCTTTGGACAAGTAGCCTGTGTCAGACTAAGTGACTATCAAACAGGTCTTTCGTCATATTCTTCATAGTCAGGACACAATTAAGCCAACTTAGGTGACATGATATGACTATACCAAATTTGGGTAAAAAGAAACCCGATTTAGTTCAATCTAAACCGGGCTTAATCAGATTACAAAAACGATCGGTCCAATGGCTTAGAGCCCGCAGGAAGGTAATGCTCCTCCTCGCCACAGAAAGTCTACCAGATTAGTTAAGTCTAAAATATTTCCCGGGTCACCGTCACCGTTAAGGTCTGCCTTTTCAGGAGATAAGTATGGATCCCCGCCCCGAAAAATAAAGTCGACCATATTGGTCAAATCCAATACGTCAGGACCATTGCCATCGTCGTTAATATCTCCACAGTAAAATGGTCCGATATAAACAGCTATCGCATTAGACCAGTCAGAATAGTTGGCGCCATCAAAACTGCGGACCCTCCAATAATATACTTTGTCACGGTCTAGTGTCATTGAGGTTGAATAGATGTGGGTTGCTAAGCCAGTTTCACTAATTAGAGGAGCAGAAAAATCCATTTTTGAATCCAGCTGAAAATCATAGCTGATAGCCGAACTAAATTTATTTAGAGCCAAGCCGCCCCAGCTGAAACTGGGAGTGACATCAAATGCGGTTTCGCCAGACTCTGGAGAAGTCTGAGCAACCTCATTTATAGAAATCGTAAATACAATACTGTCATTGGCAGCACTTCCTTTAGCCGTGCCGGGCGTAGCATGATCCTTAAATATTATCAAGTGCTTAGAATCACCGATTCTTATATCGGCATCAAATGTTGCGGGTGAGGTTATATCGTCTCTTCTTCTAAAAATCAGCGTATAATCGCCGTATTCCAGATTGTAATCATATGCTTGGGCATCAAGCTGGCCGTCATTGTCTTTGTCAAATCGTTCATACCTGCCACCTGCCACAGTGTTTTTAAGTCTGGATATTTTAAACCCTTCGGGATTTATGACTTCAAATGCTACTGAAGAAAATCCCGTGGTTACCATTGGTTCAGGACGAATCGGCCGACCGGGCTGCTTGTTTAGCGCCGAATAGATGCTATCTTTTTGGGCCAACCCTCCTCCTGATGAAAAGTCCGGATTACCGTCTCGATTATAATCACCCTGAGCCAGAACAAAAGTTATTTGGTCGGCTCCAAGCGGAACTGAAGTTGGAAGCTGGAAAGTGCCGTCACCATTACCAAGCAGAACTTCTAGTCTCTTAAAACTTCCATTTGCTACTATAATGTCCAATTTACGGTCACGATTTACGTCGGCCGTAGTCA
>JADFLZ010000011.1 GCA_022564135.1 Candidatus Zixiibacteriota bacterium | reverse complement strand
CAATGACATCAATGCCGGTCAGGGTTTCAAACGAACGGATATTGCGTCCTTCGCGGCCGATAATGCGGCCTTTCATTTCTTCGCTGGGCAGGTTGACTACTGAGACAGTGGTCTCGGCAGTATGGTCGGCAGCGCAGCGGTAGATGGAGCCTAAGATTATTTCTTTGGCTTCTTTTTCAGCATCTTTTTCAGCTCTCTCTTTTATCTCTTTGATATGCGAGGCGGCCTCCATTTTGGCGGCGCTGACCATGTTTTCCATCAGCTGTTTCTTGGCTTCTTCGGGAGTCATCTGAGCAATCTTTTGCAAGCGTTCGTTTTGCTGCGAGATAATTTTCTCCAGCTCTGCCTGCCTTATTTCCAGTCCCTTTTCTTTGCCCTGAATGGTAGACTCACGGCCGGACAGTTCGTTATCTCTTAGGTCAAGAAATTCAAGGCGCTTGTTGACATCGGCTTCTTTGTCGCTGCTTCTCTTTTCAGTAGATTCTACTTCGCGTCTTCTGGTTTCGATCTCTCTTTCGAAATCGACTTTGACTTTCATCCATTCTTCACGGGCCTCTAAAATCGCTTCTTTCTTTTTGATTTCAGCGTCTTTTTCCCCCTGCTCTATCAGCCGTTTGGACTGGCTTTCGGCATCATTGAGTTTATGGGAAATACTTTTGAGCGCCAGCATTCTGGCAACAAAGAACGAGACCACCCCGATAACCAGAGCAACAACTATATACAAGACGGGATTTTCCATTTCAGCCTCCGCTTCGGCCATTCTGACCGAATTCAGCAAGGATGTTTTTATTGAAACGGATTAAAAATTAATAAAAGAGTCTTCGAGCCACCAGAACGAAAGAACTATCAGGTCCTCAGCGCATTATCCAGCCGGGCAATGACCGAATCCAGCTGTTCATTATACTGCTGGTCACCCTGGCTAACGATATCGGCCTTCTCATGAAGTTCCGAGGCTATAGATAATGACGTTAATATAGCCAGTTTGTCTCTTGACTGAATGCGACTGGTTTTGGCTATATCATTCATCTTCATGTCAACGTAATCGGCGACTTTTGAAATATGGGCCGTGTCAGACACTCCTGTAATGGGATAATCTTCCCCAAAAATTTTCACAATCACCTTATTATCTTTATCTAATGACATCTCTAAAAAATAAACGAATACAAATTCTTATTAAAATTCTTATTCCGATTTTTACTTATAATAAGTATCGGTATAACTGCGTTGCAGTCAAGAAAAAAAGTCAGCCTGCCAGAGATTCCAGCTCGTCGAGGCGATTTAAGACCAAATTAAGCTTGGTTTTGACGGTATCTTTGCGGTCTACGCTGTCCAGACCGGCTGCTTTGGATTCTTTCAGGAGGCGGTTTATCTGAGTTTTGAGTGTTTGGTTGTCTTTGGACAGCTCAACGATTTCGGATCTTAGCTGCTCTACCAGGGCTACTACGTCGTCAACTTTTTCACTAATCAGGTTCAGCTTTTCTTTCATAGTCACTTGTCCCGTATCTCAGCGTTAAACTCTTTCTTTAGGCTGCCCACCACAAGCCGCTGTCTTTCATCTACTTGATTGCCCTCCAAGCTCGACTCTGACGAACGGTAGCTGATTGATATGGCCAAAGACTTTTTCCCTTTGGCTATCTGCTTGCCTTGATAAAGGTCAAAGATTGAGACATGCTCTGCCAGCTTGCCTGCAGCCTCTCTTACCGTGCTTACAATATCGCCTGCTTTTACCGTTTCGTCAACCACTATGGCCAAATCTCTTGAAGAAGCCGGATAAATAGGCAAAGCCTCAAAGAGCCTGCTATTGTCGCATAGTTTAAGCAAGTCTGGAACTGGCAGCTCTGCTATATACACCGCTTGCTTTAGGTCGAACCTGGCGGCAACGGCCTTATCTATCTTTCCAATTTTGCCAATGACTTTTTGGTCGCACTTGACTTCAAAGGATAGCTCGCTGTCAAAGCATTTGATACTGCTGCCAGTAAATTCGAATTTTGGCATCTTAAAACGGGAACTTAAATTTTCGAGAACACCCGTCAGGTCATAGTAATCCTGTTTGCGAGGCGAGTCTCGCCAGGTCTGCTGAGTCTGACCGGTGACAAGAATTAGCAGCCTGTATTCTTCGCGCCAGTTACCTTTGGCATCCGGAGGGAAATAAACTTTGCCGTACTCAAACAGACAGAGGTCAAGGTTTCTCTGGGCTATGTTATTTTTCATAACTGTCAGAGCGAAAGGAATCAACGAATTGCGCATGACATTTAGTTCAACAGAATTCGGATTGGATATTTTAAGAAGCGGCTGGCCGGGGTTTACAAGTGCGGCCAGACGGCTGTCATCAAAACCATGCCCCATTATTTCATCAAACCCCTGCCCGGTCATTAATCTGCGAATATCTTCTTTGAATTTATCCTGGGGATGAATAGGTGTAAAGAGCGGCCCGATATTGCCAACCTCGTCTGGTATTTCTGCGTATCCCCGGATACGAACGATTTCTTCTATTAAGTCAACTTCTCTTTCTATGTCGGGGCGGAATGTTGGTACAATTACCGTTAGCTTTTTGTCAATTGTGCCTGCATTTGTGCCTGCAATTGTGAAGCCTAAATCTTTAAAGACTTTTTTCATAAGTGAGGTCTTGTAGTCAGTGCCCAGCAGGTCGTTACATCTTTGGGGCCGGAAAGATACTTTGCAGGGCGTAATCTTTTTAGGGTAGCAATCGACCATGCCGCTCAAGACACTGCCGCCACAAAGCTCCTGAAATAGGTAAGCGGCTCTGTCGATGGCGTATTCAAGGCCGTTGGGGTCGACTCCCTTTTCAAATCGAGCCTGTGATTCCGAAGTCATATTCAAAAACTTGCGGCTTTTGCGAATAACCGCAGGATTAAAATAAGCAGCCTCTAAAAGTATATCAGTGGTGTCTGGCTTGACTTCCGAATCGAATCCGCCCATTACTCCGGCGGCGGCCACTCCTTTTTTGCCGTTGGTGATCAGCAAAACTTCGGGGCTGAGCTTATGTTCTTTTTCGTCGAGCGTCTTGAACATTTCATTTTTTCTGGCACGGCGCACGACTACTTTATTTGAGCCGAAACGATTTAAATCAAAAGCATGCAGCGGCTGTCCGCATTCCAGCATAACAAAGTTACTGATATCGACCACATTGTTAATTGGTCTGATACCGCACATCAGCAGCTTTTTCTTAAGCCACCAGGGAGACTCAGCTATCTTGATATCTTTGATAATACGGGCGGCGTATCTCGGGCAGGCAGCGGCGTCTTCGATTTCAACTTTCAGATATTTGCCGGCTTTTTCTTTAGAATGCTTAATGTTGAATTTAGGACGGCTGATTTTTGATGAAGACAGCGCGGCAATATCGCGGGCCACGCCGATGGCGGACATAGAATCACCGCGGTTGGGAGTCAGCTCAAATGTCATTATATAGTCGTCGTAATCCAGGGCTTTGACCAGAGACTTGCCGACTTTACAGCTGTTATCAAGAACTAAAATTCCGGCGTGGTCCTGTGAAATACCGAGTTCGGATTCGGAGCAGATCATCCCCGATGATTCTATGCCCCTGATGCTTACTTTTTTTATTTCTATGCCGCCGGCCAGTCTGGCGCCAATTACAGCGACCGCTACTTTTTGACCCACTTCAAGATTGGGAGCGCCACAGACTAAGTCGAGCTTTTCCTTGCCGATATCGACAGTCGCCTGTCTTATTTTGTCAGCGCCAGAAATCGCTTTGATATCCAGAACTTTACCGACTACAATTTTGTCAAAATACCTGGCAGTCGGCTCTATGTCTTCGCAGGCGGTACCGCACAGAGTCAGACGGTCACCCATCTCTATTGCTGGCCACTTAGAGCCGCTGAGTTCGACCAGCCAGCTGTAAGGAAGTTTCATTTTAGGTAAACTGCCTTAAAAATCTGACGTCGTTATTAAAGAACATGCGGATGTCGGTTATTTTATGTTTTAGCATGGCCGGCCGCTCAACGCCGGTGCCAAAAGCATAGCCGGTATATTTTTCGCTGTCTATGCCGGCATGCTCTAATACATTCGGGTCAATCATACCGCAACCGAGTATTTCCAGCCAGCCCGAATACTTACAAAGCTGACAGCCACTTCCGCTACAGAGGAAACAGGAGATATCAAGCTCTGCCGATGGCTCGGTAAAGGGAAAGTACGAAGGCCGGAACTTGTATTTCAGACCCTCTCCAAAATACTCTCTGCAAAAAGCTACCAGAGCGCCTTTGAGATCAGCCATGGTCACCCCTTCGTCGACCATGAAACCGTCAACCTGATGAAAGGCAACATGGGAGCGGGTGGTTATTGTTTCATAGCGGAAACAGAGTCCGGGAGTGATTATTTTTATGGGCGGTTTTCTGCCGGCCAGTATTCTTGACTGTACCGGGGTGGTATGAGTACGCAGCAACCGTCCGCCTTCGACAAAAAATGTGTCCTGCATATCCCGGGCGGGATGGTCGGGCGGAAAGTTCAATGCTTCAAAATTAAAATAGTCGGTTTCAACATGGGGTCCGTGGGCAATTTCAAAACCCATGCCGTAAAAGATCTGGCATATCTCCCCCATGACCTGATTTATTATATGAGGAGTGCCCGCTCTGGGAGCTGTGCCCGGCAGAGTCGGGTCGAAGATTGTCCTGGTGCCTGAATCAGTAAATGAAGCTTGTTTTTCTTTGAGTAAACTTTCGAGCTTTACTCTGAGCTTGTTGGCAGCAGCGCCTATCTGCTGGCGTTTTTCGGGGGGGACATCTTTTAGCTGTTTTAGTACAGCCGTTACTTTTCCTTTTCGCCCCAGATATTCAACCTGAATGGCATTAAGCAAATCGAGCGAATCGGAGTTTCCGATTCGCTCAAGAGCTTCTTTTTCTAACTGAATAATCTGTTCAAGAAGCGGCATTTATATATTCGAATTTTAGTTTATTTGACTGCAGCCATCTCTGCCAGATTTTTGAATGTCGTCATATCGCGGGCGGCGATATCTGCCAGCATCTTTCTGTTTAAGTTAACGCCGGCCTGTTTTAGTCCGAACATGAGCTTGGAATAATTCGTACCGCAGATTTTTGCGGCGGCTGAAATACGGATAATCCATAAAGCACGGAATTCCCGTTTTTTATTTCTTCTGTCACGATAGGCGTATTTTAAGCCTTTGTTAACTGTTTCCACAGCTGTTCTAAACAGGCGGCTGCGGGCGCCGTAGTTGCCCCGGGCACGTTTGAGAACTTTCTTATGTCTCTTATGGCCGGCAACTGTATTTCTGGATCTTGGCATTAAATTTTACTCCTGAATCAATTCCAATAAGCTATTGAATTAATCTATTCACTCTCTTGTAATCGGCTTTGGACACCAGAGTTGACTTACGCAGCTTGCGTTTGCGCTTTGGTGATTTCTTAGTCAGTATGTGTCCCTTGTAGGCACGATTTCTTTTTATCTTACCGGAGGCCGTTCTCTTAAATCTTTTGGCAGCCGCTCGGCGTGTTTTCATCTTTGGCATATCTAAAATTTCCTTCCTAGCTGCCTAATATAGTAAATTTTTTCACTCTTCGCTTGATGTTTTTTCAACTTTTTCGGAATCAGCCTGTTCGGTCCTTTTGTCGTCTGACTTATCGGCGTAGGCTTTCTTTAACTCGTTCATTATGTGAGAGTTAGGGGAAACAACCATGCTCATTGTGCGGCCTTCCATCTTGGGGGCTGACTCAACATCGGCAATTTCTGATATATCCTCAACCAGCCTTTGCAAAAGTTTCCTGCCCATTTCGGTATAAGCCATTTCACGGCCACGAAACATTACAAAAGCCCTGACTTTGCTGCCTGAGCTCAGAAATTCTTTGACATGCTTTGTCTTAAACTGATAGTCATGTTCGTCAATTTTTGGCCGATAGCGCATCTCTTTCATCTGAAACGAGTGCTGTTTCTTTTTGGAAATACGCTCTTTTTTGGATTGCTCGTACTTGTATTTTCCGTAGTCGAGAATCCGGCAGACAGGCGGGCGACTGGTTGGCGCAACTTCGACTAAATCAAGTCCTACATCCTTGGCTCTTTGAATGGCCTCATTGGTTGGAATTATTCCTACTTGCTCCCCTTCCAGCCCGATCAGCCTTATGGGAGAGATTCTAATATTTTCATTTACGCGCAGCTTCTTTTTGCTTGTTATAAGTTCCTCCTAGTCAACATTTTCCTGTAAGCCTTTTCCAGCTATTTCTGTGGCAAGCTTTTCAATTGCTTTATCAATTGTCATAGGGCCCTGGTCGCCATGGCCATGTTTTCTGACCGACACCGTTTTGGACTCTACTTCCTTGCCCCCCACTATAAACATATATGGCACTTTCATCAACTCCGCATTGCGAATTTTTGCCCCAATCTTTTCAGAGCGGTCGTCTACTTCTGCTCTAATATCGGCGGATTTGAGCTTTTTCGAAATTTCTTCAGCATACTCTATGAAATTATCTGTTATCGGCAGAATCTTGACCTGAACCGGCGCCAGCCAGAGCGGGAAATTGCCACCATAATGCTCCAGCAGCACCCCGAAAAATCGCTCGATTGAGCCCAAGAGAGCCCGGTGAATCATATACGGACGCTTCTGCTTGCCGTCGGAATCGATATAATTCATATCAAATCGCTCCGGCAGCGAGAAATCGAACTGTATGGTAGAGCATTGCCAGGAGCGGTTTAAAGAATCCTTAATCAAAATGTCAATTTTGGGGCCATAGAAAGCACCGCCGCCTTCGTCTATTTCATATTTTAAGCCGGCCTTGTCGAGAGCCATCTTGAGCCCAGCTTCGGCTCGCAGCCAGTCGGCCGGGTCACCTATCGCTTTTTCCGGTCTGGTCGATAACATTATATCGTAGTTCTTGAAGCCAAAGGCAGCCAGAATGTGAATGCAAAAATTAAGTGTCCAGTCTAATTCTTCTTCCATTTTGTCCTGCGCCACAAAGTGGTGGGCATCATCCTGGGTAAAGCCGCGTACTCTCATCAAACCGTGCAGAACTCCGGGGCGCTCGTAGCGATAAACAGTACCCAGCTCAGCCCAGCGCAGCGGCAAATCCCGATATGACCAGAGACGGGACTTATACATAATAATATGGAAAGGACAGTTCATCGGCTTGAGCTGATACTGGTGCTGGTCGACATCCATCGGACCAAACATACTCTCACTGTAGAAATCAGTATGGCCGCTTCGCTCCCATAGAGAACGATGGGCTATATGAGGAGAATAGAGCAGCTCATAGCCATATTTTAAGTGTTCCTGCCGCCAGAAGTTTTCGATTTCATTTCGGATACGGGCGCCCTTGGGCATCCAAAGTACTAAACCGGCGCCTACCTCCTCTGAAAAAAGAAACAGTTCCAGTTGTTTGCCAAGCAGCCGGTGGTCGCGCTTTTTGGCTTCTTCTAAACGTTCCAGGTGTTCATCCAAAAGCGATTTCTTGGGAAAAGACACTCCGTAAATCCTCTGGAGCATTTGTCTTTTTTCATCTCCGCGCCAGTAAGCTCCGGAAGTCGAAGTCAGCTTGAAAGCCTTGACGATGCCGGTGTTGGGAATGTGGGGACCGCGGCAGAGGTCTTCAAAATTTGACTGATAGTAAAATGTAACAGTTTCGCCTTCAATTCCTTCTAATAGCTCTACTTTATAAGGCGCGTCTTTTGACTTAAAGTATTCGATTGACTCTAACCGGTTTTTTACCTGGCAACTGAAAGCGGCTTTTTCCGAAACAATTTCTTTCATCCGCTTTTCAATACGCTCCAGGTCCTCGGGAGTAAAGGGCTTGTCGACTTCGAAATCGTAGTACCAGCCGCTATCAATCGGCGGGCCTATGGCCAGTTTAACCTCTGGAAAGAGTTCCTGCACTGCCTGTGCCATTATGTGCGAACTGGAATGCCAGAAAACTTCGCGGCCTTCGGGATCGTTAAAAGTAAGTATTTGTATCGGTGCGCTGTCTGCTACCGGCCGGTTTAAGTCGGTAACTATACCGTCAACTTTTATGGCCACGGCTTCTTTGGCCAGTCGGGGCGAAATGGACTTGGCCACATCAAAACCGGTAACGCCGGATTCGAAATCTCTTACTGAGCCGTCCGGAAATTTTATCTGCACATTTGACATTTCTTTTTTAGTTCCTAAAATCGGAAAACAAATAACTCGAAATTCTTTTCATCTTAAGGTTCCCGTAACAACACACCAGCATAATGGTGGGCGATAGTGGATTTGAACCACTGACCCCTTGCATGTCAAGCAAGTACTCTAACCAACTGAGCTAATCGCCCATATGCTGTTTATGGTCGAAACCAACAAACGGCCTCTGGCCGCCAAGGCTAATTCATATGATTTAATATCGATAATGTCAAGGCTAAGTTTAGTCTAAGACAAAGTTATGACCAACGTTAGCAAGATTTTTGTTTCTTGAAAGGATTACTGACATTCGCCTTATCCGATAAGACAGCTCTGGGCACTTAAGCGCCAAAAGCTTTAGACGCCGGCTATTTGAACGAATGTTTCGGCTTTCAGGTATTCTTCTTTAAGCCGTTCACACAAATCAGGTATCATGTCTTCGGTTATTCCGAGCTTTTCTAAGGATCCGTCTTCGAGCTTGTCGTTAAAGAGTCCTTCATCATCATCAAAGAAAGATTTCTTAGCGATGAAATTACCTACGTGAACTACGTATGGAGCCAGTAATTCAGCCGGGCATTCACTGGGATTGTGGTGATAAACAATAGCATGCTGAAGTCTTGTGGGCAGTTTCCATTGGGTACCCAAAAACCCGCCAATCTGGGCATGATTATAACCGAAGACCATTTCTTCGAGATCGTAATCCGAAGTTGTAGTATCGGTTTGTCGTCGCTCAAGTAACTGCTTAAATTCGTCAGGCAGATAGCAGGCAATTACGATTTTGCCTATATCATGAAGAAGGCCTGCTGAAAAAGAAGAATCAATATCAACCGGTTCTTTCGTATCGGACTTAGCGGCAACCAGCCGGCTGGCCGAAGCCACTGCCAGCGAGTGCCTCCAAAACATGTCCTGGTACTGGCGGTCGATCGCATCACCATGGAACATGTCGAGTACTGAGGCTGACAGGACAAGATTACGCACGGCTTCCATACCAATGTTCACCACGGCTTGTTTGACCGTCTCGATTTCACGAGGTAAACCGTAGAAAGCTGAGTTCGTAAGTTTGAGCACTTTAGCAGAAATGGCCGGGTCTTCCATAAGAATTGCAGCAACCTTTGCCGCACTGGCGTCATCTTCGTTTAAGGCTTTTTGAATCTGCTGAAAGACAATCGGTGGAGTCGGCAGGTTATTAATATTTGAAATAACCTGTTTGACTTTGTTGTCTATTTCTACCGGTTCTGCGACTACTGCCATATTTCTTGCCATTTGTTTAAGTTAAGAGAGCTTATATTTCGTCGGTCAGCCTCTTGACGACTTTCTCAATAACATCATCACTATTGTAGAATCCCGACTCAACCCGTTCTTTTAGCATCTCAATCTTTTCTCTTCTATCTGAACTTCTGGTTTGAGCTGACTTTTTCTGTCTACTCGTTTTCTTGAGATCTTCATCGTGGTGTTGGCTTCCCATAAGCATATCTGCACCTCCTTCTTCCCATGCGGCAGTGCTTCCCGCTTTTATTCTTCTTACCTTGTTACCCGCTCAATTATTTCCATCCACGAAATATGGAGAGCTGTCTGGCTCACCCATATAGTTTATAATTTTATGACTGTTCTTGAGCTTGTTAAGTTCCTCTCTTATTCTGTCGTATCGTCCCTGCAGATATTCTTCGCATTCGCTGACAATACCAATGCTCCTCTTAATCAGAGTGGCAATACTGTTGGTCAGCTTTTTGACTTCCGGCAAAGTTGAGGCCATATTAAAGATATCCGGGTTACGGGCTTTTAAGAGCGCTACCTTTTCGTCTGACTGTTTGATTCGAGCGTGAAACCTTTGAATCTCAGCGAAGAGATCAAGCAAACGGTCATCTTTGTTAAATTTTATCTGATCTCTTTGTTTATCAAGCATAATATAGAGTGACTGATAAAACGTATATTCTTTCTTTAAAACGGACAAGAGTTCCTGTTCCAACTGATTTAGCGCCTTGTAGTCCATTGATCCCATATAATTTAAGCCGACGTTACAAATTCTGGTTTTGCACCGTTATTGCCTGATTCGGCTTTGTTACCGGCGCCGTTCTTTTGCTGTTCTTTGAGCCCCTGCCAGCCTTCCCTGACATTCTTGAGCACACTTATATTATCGTCAATAATTTTCAAATCTTTTGTAGCTTGAGCAATATCAGTCTGACTCAGCACAAAGGCATAAATCTTGCCTAATCTCTCGGCAATTTCTCCGCCGTTTTTGGGGTCCAAAGTAGTATATAGATGAGTTACAAATTTCTTGGCTTTTTCCATCTTTTCGTAGCCGGCGTTCAGGTCGTTTTTTCTATACAATTCGGCGGCCTCGGTGAAAGCTGCGATTGCTCCATCATATACTTTTAAGATTAAGTCTACCTGCGATAACCCCAGGGTGCTGGTAGATTCATAGGCTTTTAGATTATTATTCATAGGTTTGGGATTTTAATTTTAATTTCTGCCAATAGTCCAGTTTACGTTTAAGGCATCAAGCTGAGTGGTAAGGAAAGCGCCAACGCCCTGGAGACGTCCCAGTGATTGTTCCAGTTCAATAAATTGCTCTACCAAGGATTGCCTTCTGAGTTCCAGTCTTTCGTCTATCTCACCTATTCTTTTGTTAAGGTCTAGTATCTGGTTTTCAGTTGACTTGATTCTACGGTCAAAGGTCCCTTCGCCAACAGCAATTACTGAATCCACAAATTCATCAAGCTGTGAAGCAATGCCGCGAGTAACAGTAACTATCGCTTCGGCGCCGGATTTTAACTGCGTTGAGGTAAGATCGATTAAAAGCTTCAGTCCATCTGTCTTAAGATTGCCTTCATTGCCGGTAAGAAACTGCCCCGAACCTTCGGCCTTTTCACCATTGATAGTCCCCTCGACATCAACTCCGGTATACGAAGTTCCGCCGGTCAGACCTAAAATGCCGTGGGCTGAGTTAGACTGTGAAGCTACGATTTCTATTTTGGAATTCGTTCCATAGGTGCTGCTTGTGAATTGGACATAGCCGGTACTGCCACCAGTAGAGACCCATTCAACTTCAATTCCCTGCTTCCCGATTTTCGCGTCGGCCTGTATTTTTTCATTTAATTCATTGATCAATTCCGCAGTGGTATCATAGGTTGCTTGCGTCAGGATAATTTCATTTGATTCAAGTTTATCGACTTTGATTCTGATGCGGCTATTGCTGCTGTCGATGACAATCGGAGTAGAGGCCGGATCAGTAATGACTGCTCCCTGAAAACGGCCATGTGTAGCAGCCTGGGTTATATCCACTTCAAATGATTCACCTGTAACAGTTTCAGGCTGAGCCGAAAAAAACGTCACAAATGATGAACTCGACGAAGCGCCATCTGTAAAGAGAGTAATGACATCATCAAGATTATTTTCAAGCGCATCATTCAATCTGCTGGAATCTGCAATTGCCAAGACTCCCGCGCCCAGAGTACGAATTCCAATAGAAAACAGTTGATTGAAATTAGTCTCAATGCCCTTGATTCTGGCTCCGAGAGTACGCCTGAGTGTGTTTTGAACTGTCTGGACAGTCAAGTCGCCAAATAGTGTTCCGGATACGCCAGTATCCTGGTTGAAACTATTCTGGTCATCGATAAACTCGTTAATATCATTATATGTTCTTATGAATTCATTAATGCTATTGCGAATCGCCGAGGTGTTGATGGATGTAGTTATAGTCACACTCTTTCCGGGGTCTGTCTTTTCAAATACAGTAAACTCGAGTCCGGCTAAAACATTTTTAAAAGTATTGTTACTTGAGGTAACAGTAATGGCAGAACCGCTGCCTCCCGATGAACCCAGGGCTATTTTTGCATCAGAGCCTACTTGCAGCAGCGGCGCAAATGTCTGGACTTGAAAAGTGTCGCCGGCATTGAGTTTTCCGGCAGAAAAACTTAATTTCAACCCGTCTGAACCGGTGCCTGTCAAAGTAACTTCAGTAGCGGCAGCAGAAACTGTAATAGTTCCGGAGTTTGTACCATCGCTCCAGTCAATAGTAATTGTATCTGTGCCGATAGTCTGCTCACCTGTGCCTTTTACCGTAAAAGTGTAAAATTTGTTTTCACTTCCGGAATATGAAGCGGTAGCACCCAGGGTTACGATTGAATCGGAACCGCTGGCAAATGAAATGGTTTCCGGTACATCAAACGAGGAATTTGTGAAGTCCAGATTAGTGCCGCCTGTTAACGTCGATGAGATAGTGATTTTACTCTGAAGGCCGGTCTTGTTAGCAGTCAGCAGCAATCTGTATTCATTTTCGGATGAGCCGTCGTTTATGATAGAGGCCGTAATTCCGAGTCCGGCGTCGTTTATGGCACTTTTTATTCCTGTCAGAGAGTTGTTGGTAGCATCGATGGTAACGGTTGCAGAAGTACCATCGCCGACCTGTATCGAAATCGTGCCGGTTCCGAATGAGGCTACTGTAGCATCGGAAATTCCCTGGCTGGCCAGCTGATGATTTCGGGCCAGTTCCAGTACCTGCAGACTGTAAGAGCCGCTGCCGAGTCTTCCGGTAGAGGTCGCTGATAATACAGTGTCATCGGACACTTTTACTGATGAAGCTTCAAAGGTGCTGACTCTCTTTAGATTTGCTATTTGAGTGCTTAATGCTAAAAATTTTGCCTGCAGTGCTTTGAGTGTGGAAACTTCGTTGGTTTTGTTTCGAACCTGGATTTCCAGCAGAAAAGCGTTTCCCCGCTGGGACTGGATAATTGAATCGATAAGTTCGGTGGTGTTAAGGCCTGAAATCAGACCGTCTATGGAACCTCCTACGTGCATCCTAACTCCTGTATCATATCAAATGACTTCAATGTCTTTCATCGTTGTCTCAAAAAATACCGGAAGAGGATTTCTCCTCCCCCGGTTTCTCTTTATATCTATTAACCAAAGAGTGACAGAATTACCTGCGGGACCTGATTCGCCTGGGCCAGCATAGCCATGCCGGCTTGAAGCAGAATCTGGTGCTTGGTGAATTCTGACATTTCTTTAGCCATATCAGTATCACGAATCTGAGACTCGGCGGCGGTCAAGTTCTGAGCCGCAACTCTCAAGTTTCTCAAGTTGGATTCCAGAGTATTCTTCTGGAAACTACCCAAAGTACCTCGCGCTGAAGTTACCTCGTTAATAGCAAGATCAATAACAGACTGAGCATCCTGAGAACCCTGAACTGTGGTCACGTCAATTGAAGACAGCGACCTGAACAAATTGCCCGCCAGTCCTGTACCCAATGTGGAAGCAGACATATTTCTCATTCCAATACTGACTGTCTGGCCAACGTTGGCGCCGATCTGGAAGACCAGCGAACGATCAAAGTTATTGATTGTTTCTGTTCCACCTTCAGAGTTCAACCCATAGACAACTTTCAAAGATTCAGAACGGTCGTTATTGAAGATTGTGAATTCTTTACCTGCTGTGACCGAAGTAGCCGGGCCGCCGTTTAGACGAACGTCAAACTTGGCAGCTTTAACATCAAGCAGCAAGTTACCCAGGTTGATACCATTAAGGGCAGTACTGACAATCATGGAAACAGTACCCTGACTGGCATCACCGTCTGCTTTATTCTTCAAAGTAACGATACCGGTTGTGCCATAGTTAACTCTGGTAATGGTATTGGTAAAGTTATCGAACGAAACTAAAGCATCAAGACCGGTACTGGCGATCGGATCATCAGTCATGTTCAAAGCGTTACGAAGGTTACCAGTTCCTGCGAGACCTACGTTTAACTTAATTGAATAGGCCGAACCTTCGTCGTTTGAATGGAATTCCAAACGATTGGCATTGTAAACAGCAACATCAAAGTCAGAGACTGCTGTATTTCCGGCAACTTTACCAAAAGCCGTGTCCATAGCGGTATCAATCGCTGTGGCCAAGGCTGTCATCGAGGTATAAGTTGCTGCAGCTACTGTAATATCACTGGTAGTAGCGGACTGAGTAGCTGATGTTACGGTATAGTTTAACACGTTCGCAGAAACACCACGGGATGATCCAGCGCTAAACGAGAACAAGCTCGTACTAGCAGTAGTGCTGGAGGCCTGTGTCTGGACAGAGAACTGGGCGCCAAGGTTGGAAGATTTGATTCTCAATGCGCCAGCGTCGGTTCCAGTTACCACAACTTTACCAGCCATAGCAGTATTAAGGTTAATTTGCGTCTGGAGTTTAGCTGCAATTGTGGAAGTTGTATCACCGGTGACAATCGCGACTACAAAGGTTTGGTTGCCGCTTGGTGATTCACCATTTTCCTGATAGTTAATAGTAACAGTATAGTTACCGGCATGAGAAGCAGTAGCGGTAGCGACCGCACCTGAAGAAATCATGCCTACGGTAGCGGCGGCAGCAAGTGTCAGGTTGTTACCGAAGGCATCTGCCAGGGTAACTGTACCCGAACGCTTGCGGGCTACTTCTGAAGCCTGCACAACGTCAACGTTGTGAATTGCTTCAGTCAGGTTGACCGGATCACCTGATGTATTGAGCAGGCTGAGTCCGAGCGAAGTTGTGTTCAGCGAAGCAGTTGCGTCCGCTGACTTGGTGGCGGTAATGGAATGCAGACCGTCACTCAAGAAAGATTCTTTGATGGTGATACCGGAGCTGTTTGAGCTGGTGATAGTGGCGGTATTGGCATTTGTACCGTCAATCAATTTCTTCGTACCGAATTGCGTGTTGGCAGCAATACGATCGATTGTCTTGATAGCGTTGTCAATTTCCGCCTGGTCAGCAGCAAGCTGGTCGGCTGAGTTAAAACCCTCGTTGGCCGCGTGAATGGCCAGTTCTCTCATCGAAATCAACAGGCTGTTGATTTCGGTCAGGGCGCCTTCAGCGGTCTGGATCATGTTGATAGAACCTTCCGAGTTCTGGATTGCGCGGTTAAGACCGGCAATCTGAGCACGGAACTGTTCTGAGATCACCAGACCGGCAGGATCATCTGAAGCTCTGTTGATCCTAAAACCGGACGACAGTCTCTGCATCGAGCGCTGCAACGATTCTGTTGTCATCAACAAATTTCGATGCGCATTCAGAGCCGCAATGTTGTGGTTAATTGCTAGTGACATTCTTCTCCTCCTTGGAGATTTGCGGGATTACCCTATCCCGTCCGTTTAATGTTCTTTCGTTTCTTCCTTGTATATGTCACTTCCAATGTTTTTGACTATCCTGTCGGAGTAGAAATCCTGTGTACCCCTCTCGAGCTTTGGTGCCCTTTCCTATTCGTGCGAAGCCTTACTTGAGAGACTTCATGCTATTACAAGAATTTAATCGGCAGATATGCCCGTATCTTTATTGAAATGAGCAAGAAAACTAAGAAAATTTACAATGTTTGAAGCTATACTTCGACTGAAACCTGAGTGATTTCAAACAGCCGTTTTTGGGCCTGTTTAAAATCCGGAGATAGTCTCAAAACGCGCTCAAAACCAAGCCTGGCTGAGTCTATATGCCCCATTTGCAGGTAGCATTCGGACATATTGTAAAGAGATTCGTGGTCTGAGGGGTCTGATGCGAGAACTGTTTCATATTGAGACACTGCTGTGGAGTATTGACCATCGCTGGCGTGAAGATTTGCGGCCATGCGAGCAATTTTCTTGTCCTGTCGGTTTTTCTCCAGGTATTTGTCTAAATAGGCGACTGATTCTGAAAACTTGCCTGCTCCGATAAGAGTTAGTCCAAGATTTCTGTATACAATATCCGGAACATTTTTGAGTTTTGCTGCTTTGAGATAATAATCTTTGGCTGCCTCATACTGTTTCGTTTTGAAATAGCAGTTGGCCAGGTCATTTAAGAGGGCGGGGTCACTACTATCTATTTCTATAGCCTTTCGGTAATATTTAATGGCTTGCTCTTGATTGCCATTGGACGAAAACAGATGTGCGGCAGAAGCAAATATCTCTCTTGGTGAGTCTGAACGACCGGCTGCAGCTTCAATATGCTTAACAGCTCTTTTGAGCTGATTGCCCTCTAGAAGTACAGACAGCTCTTCCACAAGCTCTTTCTGATGTTTGGACGGCTCGGCACTAAGGGACTCTTGCAGTATTTCTATTCTTTTTTGAACGTCAAGATGGCTGCTGTTGACATCTGCGGTTTTACGATAATACTCCAGAGCAGTTTCGAATTTTTCAGTTAGTTCAT
Source organism: Candidatus Zixiibacteriota bacterium (assembly GCA_022564135.1). Taxonomy (GTDB): domain Bacteria; phylum Zixibacteria; class MSB-5A5; order GN15; family FEB-12; genus JACZWU01. The sequence continues at coordinate 1,901 of JADFLZ010000011.1, read as the reverse complement.
AAATCAGCGCCAGCCCGTAGAAAGCCGCTGCCCGGCTGTCCGGGTTGATAAGAATGATATTGTCAGTTTCCAAAGTCGGCTCGTATTTGGACTGCCTGTCCAGATAGATTTTATATGAATCTATGGCTTTTTCAGTTTCCTGAGTTTGAGTGTAAATATGACCGAGCAATAGCAACGGGTCCAGATAGTTTTTCTTATGGCCAAGCGCTTCCTCTGCATATTTCAGGGCTGATGCGAAGTCTTTCTTGTAAAAATAAGCCCAGGCTAATTGGTCCAGACTCATCAGGTGAATATTTCGAGTATGCAAGTCATCGGGATCAGTAACCTTTACTGCTCTTTGTGCAAATTTTATGATTTCATCGCTGAATTTGGCTGGATTGTCTTTAGAGCGACCACGATAAAGCTGAGCCAGATTATATAATGCAAAAGCATTTTGGGGGTTTTCTTCAAGTTGTTTTTCAAGCAGTGCCTTGGATCTTTCAAATTTAGCTTTCATCCGCTTTGGGCTCAAATCATAGCCAAGATGCATCAGCTTAACCTCGGCCCGCACGATAGTGGCGTCCTCCGGAAATTCTAAGCGATTGTGCACGATACCCTGGTAGCGAAGTTCCATTTCTCTCTTAAACAGTCTTATTGATGGCAGAAATGTTGTCATTTCCTCATTGTCACCGTAGATGCTATAAACATTAATGGAAACTATCGAATGCTCGTCTGAGTTTATCAGCCCTTGAAGTTTGGGAATATCTTCTTCGCACAGACGTTCATCGGCATCGATGATAAAAATCCAGTCCGATGTGGCCTGTTCCAGAGAATAGTTGCGATGTTTAGAAAAATCACCTTCCCACTGCTGGTGAAAGATTTTTGCTCCGTAAGATTCGGCAATTTCGATGGTCTTATCGGTAGAACCGGTATCTACTATGATAATTTCGTCTACCCAGTTGCGGATAGACTTAAGGCAGTCTTCCAGAAGTTCTTCTTCGTCTTTCACAATCATGCAGGCAGAGACAGTACGGTAACTTTCGACTGTCTGCTTCAGCATTTTAAGTTCGTCTATCTGGCGGCAGAAGGTGAGACCATCTTTAATCGTTTCGATCGCCGCTTCGTTTTCTTTCTGGTGATAATGCAGTTTGGCCATATTTAAATACGGCAGATGGTTGCCGTTGTCTGCTCTTATTGCTTTTTGAAATTGCTCTACAGACTTTTCGAGTTCCTTTTTTTCAAGAAACGCGCTGCCCATTATATTGTGCAATTGAGACAGATGCGAGGTCCTGCCGCAATAAGGCGGATACTTAGGCTGAGTTGATAATAGCGAGATAAATTTGTTGCCGGCTTCAATTGACTTGTCATATTCCCGCAGCGACAATTTGACAAAGCTAAGCATATACTGAAAATCTATTGAATCAGGGAATTCTTCCAGTCCCTTTTCTATTATTCTTTCAGCTTCTATTAACTCTCCGCTGTTCGCATAGCCAATTGACATCAAGACGTAGTATCTGAGCCTGTCGTTCGATTTAGATTTTATATCTTTTACTGCAATTGAATTTAAAACGGCAGGAATGCGTGCTTCTTGATTTAGATTATAATATTGTTCAGCAAGCAAAAGAACGGTAGTCAAGTCGTCAGGATTGTCGAGCAGTACCTTTTCGAGCGTTTTCGGATTGACAGAAACAGCTGCTTTTTCGGCGAAGTGCTGAGAGGGATAGCTGCCTTTTTTTGGCCTCTTTTTCTTCTTTTCTGATTTCTTCTTAGACATGGCTAATCCTATGCTATACAGCGACTACTTTTCTGCTGTGTTCGATAATGACTTTGTTCATTAAGCGAGATATTTGGCCAAACTTATCATCAAGATTGTACCTGTTACTTATAAATTTTCGATTTATCTGAGCCTGTTTGCAGCGATC